>JAYSKW010001037.1:0-6638 GCA_043726085.1 Limnoglobus sp. | reverse complement strand
CAAACCGCAATCGCTCGGCGGCCTCGACCACGTCCGCTACCCCGGTCCGCTCGACCGCCTCGACTTCGGCGAACGCAACGACGACCGCGGCGTCATCGCGCTGAACGTCGGCAAACAGTACGGGCCGGAGTGCCGCACCGTACCCGAATGGGTGCCGATTCCGCCGACGCCGATGCACCTGATCGCCATCGCGAATACCGCCGAAATCGACGGCCTGCCGGAGAAGTACCCGGATCGCGCCACGGCGATTGTCAAGATTTCTGTGACGCTCGAAGCCGGCGGTCCGAGCCGCGACGAGACGATGCAGCGACTAAAAAAGATGTTCCCGCGCTACGCCGAAATCGTCTTCGCTCGCGCCGAAACCAGCGACGGTGGCACCCCGCGAGCGGGCATTCGCAACGATGCCGATTACCGCACGACGGTACGCAATTACCTGAAAACCAAGCACCCGAACGACGCCGCACTGCTAGCGCTCGCCGAAACATTCCTCAGCACCACGGAGGCCCAACCATGATTCCGAAACGTGTGGTGTTGGAAAATTTCCTCAGCTTCGCCAGCCCGGCGGTCGAGTTCGACTTCACCGGCGACGACGAAGCACTCTGGGTGATTACCGGGCCGAACGGCTGCGGCAAGTCGGCCGTGTTCGACGGCATCACCTACGCGCTGTTCGAGTGCCATCGCGGCGGCCGTCAGAAGCAAGACCTCCTGATGCGGCATGGTGCCGATTTTTGCCAGGTGGTTCTGGAGTTCGACTTCGCCGGGCACAGCTACCGGATCACCCGCGGCCGCTGCCGTTCGGGCAAGACGAAGCGACCATTGCAAAAACTCGAGGAGCAATCCGCGAACGGCGACTGGATCGCCCTTAAGGAAGGCACCAGCAGCGACACGCTCAGCAAGTGGGTCGTCGAAACGCTCGGGTTGAATTACGATTCGTTCACGACATCAGTATTGTTGAAGCAGGGCGAGGCGGACAAACTGCTTTCGTCGTCGAAAGAGGATCGCCTGAAGATCCTCAAAGGCATCATCGGCTTCGAGCATTTCGAGGCACTTTCGATTCGCGTGAAAGCGGCCACGGCGATCGTGCGCAGTGCTGCGGCGAGCCTGAAAACGCGGTTCGCCACTTTGGCTATCGTGTCGCCAGAAGAGTTGGCTGCAAGCCAAAATCGTGCCGATCGCGCCGAGACAGTGCGATTGGAAATGAATGCATTGCACGCGGCGGCGATCGGGCGAGTCGGGCAATCGCGAACGTGGCAGAAGTGCCACGCCCGCTTCGATGAACTCGGCGAATTGCTGGCACAAGCCGACCAGCGTGCGAGCCGCGCGACAACGATTCGCAACCAGAAACTGCGCGTCGACGAACTCGGTACTGTCGTGCCGTTGCTGCAATCGCTGTGCAATGGCAAACAGGAATTGACAACGTGGCAAGACACACTCGACGATCGCGAACACCTGCGGAACGAGGCCACCAGCCGTCGTGATTCGTCGCGGATTGCTTTCGCCGAAGCGCGAGGGCAGGTGGCCGAACACAAGGCCGCATCGGAAACAACTGAACGAGAACTCGCGGAGATTGTCCGTAACATTCGGGTTGTCCAATCGTTCCACAAACAAGCGGTCGAGTTGGACAAACTCGCGGGCGAAGTCAGTCGCAACCCCGTCGATCTGCCAGCGCGATTAATGCTTGCAACTGAGGCCGAAACGAGCGCGGATGGAGAGTTTCGCCGCGTCGAGAATCAACTCACCGAAGCCCGCACGCACCTCAAAGCGGCACAGGCCGAACAGGCGGAATTTCAGGATGTGAAAGCGGGCGTCGACTGTTCGCGTTGCGGCCAAAAAGTCACCGCCGAACACGCACAGGCCGAGCGCGCTCGCATGGCGAATGATGTGGCATTGTGGCAGACGCGAACGACCGAGCGACAGGCCATTGTCAGTGTCGCGCAAGAGAAGCACGCGAAAGCGAAGACGGACCTAGCCGGGTTGCAACTGCAATCGACCGAGCGCAACCGATTTCACGATCGATTCCAGATTCTGCAATCGAGCATGGCCGGGATGGGTTGCACGTCGAACGCGGTCGAACTCGTTGCCGAACAACAGGCCCTTGAGACGAACGAAAAGTCGATGCAAGAACGATTCGTGCTTGCACAGAAGGAGAAAACCGCTGCCGAAGCAATCGCGATCCAACAGGAAGCCATCGGCAAAAGTGCGGAGTTGGAGCTCAAACAACTCGAGTCGCAAGTCGCAGACGCGATGGCGAAACGCGCGAGTTTGCAGGGTGCACAGACGAGCGATGCCGCGCGATTGTCGTCGCCGTGGGATGCGCAGTGGCCGACGCTTTCCGCGTACGAGGTGCAAGTTCTGGTGCAGGAACTCGCGACACTGCGGATGACGCCGGTCGAATCGGAATATCAACAACTCGTCAGCGACGAAGCCAAACGCGACGTCTGGCGCGACGAGCAAGCTCGCGTTCAAGCCGAAATCGATGGCATCGTTCCCGCCGACCGCGTTTCATCCGATGCGGCTGAAACGGCTCGCACCCAAGCGGCGAATCAACTTGCGACCGCCGAAGCCGACCATCGTGAATCGCTTCGCTCGCACGAAAACCAGATGAAACAATCGAGCGAATATCAGCGCGTCTCGACCGAGTTAGCCGAAGCCCAAGTCCGGCTCAGCGTTCACGAAACGCTCGACAAGTTAGTGGGCAAAGACGGCATTCAACTCGACCTCGTTCGCGAAGCCGAAACCGAAGTGATCGCACTCGCCGACGATACTTTGCGACGGCTCTCGAATCAGGAATTGTCGCTCGAAGTCGACGATGAGGCCACGGGCCGCGACTTGAAAGCATTCGCGTTACGCATCCGCAAAGTCGGCGAAAACCCGGTCGGCGTCGAGTTCATTTCGGGCAGCCAACGCTTCCGCGTCGCGGTGTCGCTGGCACTCGCTATCGGTCGCTTCGCCGGCGGAAAGCAACGACCGATCGAAGCCGTCATCATCGACGAAGGCTTCGGCAGCCTGGACAAAGACGGCCTCCGCGCGATGGCCGAAAACCTGCACGAACTGCGCCGAACGCAAGCCCTCAAACGCATCATCCTCGTCAGCCACCAAGAAACCTTCACCGACCAGTTCCCCACCGGCTACCGCCTCACACCAACGGAAGCGGGAACGACGGTGGAACGAATCGGGTAATCGCCCCTCTTGTGAGCGTTTCGCTACGGAGTGGAAAATGCGTTAGAATTTACCGCTGTTCCTACAGCTTCCCCGTTTTTTGCATCTTCTCCTGGAAGTACGCCATCGTGCGGCGGAGGCCTTCTTCGCGGCCGACTTTTGGCTCCCAACCGAGGACTTGGATCGCGCGGCTGATGTCTGGCTTCCGCTTCTTCGGGTCGTCCAGTGGCAGGGGCTTCGTGATGTACACGCTCTTCGAGTGTGCGAGTTTGTGAATCTCTTCCGCGAACTCCTTGATCGTCACTTCCGCCGGGTTGCCGAGGTTCACTGGCTCGTGGAAATCCTTGAACAGTAACCGATAAATGCCTTCGACGAGGTCGGTGACGTAACAGAAGCTGCGCGTCTGCGATCCGTCGCCGTAGATCGTCATCGGGTCGCCGCGCAGCGCTTGATAGATGAAGTTCGGCACGACGCGACCGTCGTTGAGTTGCATCCGTTCGCCGTAGGTGTTGAAGATGCGGATGATGTGCGCGTCGAGTTTGTGCTGCCGATAATACGCCAGTGTCAGGGCCTCGGCATAGCGCTTCGCTTCGTCGTAAACGCCGCGCATTCCGATCGGGTTCACGTTCCCCCAATAGGCTTCCGTCTGCGGGTGAACGAGCGGATCGCCGTAGACTTCGCTGGTACTCGCGAGCAGGTAGCGGGCTTTGTGTTTCTTGGCGATCCCGAGCGAAACGTGCGTGCCGAGCGCGCCGACTTTCATCGTCTGGATCGGGAATTCGAGGTAATCGACGGGACTCGCCGGGCTGGCAAAGTGCAGCACGTTGTCGATCAGTTCGTGAAACTCGATCGGCTCGCTGATGTCGTGAACCAACACGCGGAACTTCGGGTGCGACATCAGGTGTTCGACGTTGTCGCGGTTGCCCGTGATGAAGTTATCGAGCGCGATGACATCGTGCCCCTCTGCCAAGAACCGCTCGCACAAATGCGAGCCGATAAACCCTGCCCCGCCCGTAATTAATGTTCGCAAGAGAATCTCTCCCAATGAATGAACGCAACTTCAGTCGGGATACGTTCCAAGCGGGGAAAGAGCAAGGGTTGGCGACGACGCGGAATGCATCGGATGTGATTGTTTCGGACGATTCGCGCGAGTGCGGGAATGAATCCGCGATGCGACGCCTTCGTGGCATCGCGGATTCCTCGCAATTACTTCTTGAACATCGTGTGGTTGCGGTCGCCGCGCGATAGCAAATAGGCCATCAAGTCCAACACTTCGTCGTCTTTCAGTACGTCGAGTAACCCGGCGGGCATCATCGATTGTTTCGACAGCTTGAACGACGCGATGTTGTTGCGTTTGATGACTCGCATCGCGTTCGGGTCGAGCATGTCGGTATTCACCGAGAAACCGTCATCATTGAGGTTGACGATCCGCCCGATCAGCTTGCCGCCGTCTTCGAGGTCAAATTCGACGGCGGCGTATTGATCGCTGATTTCCTTGTTCGGATCGAGGATCGATTCGAGCAAGTCTTTCGGCCCAAACCGCCCCGACACCGCGCTGAGGTCGGGACCGTACGAGGAGCCATCGTTGTCGTAACGGTGGCAACCGAAGCAACGACTCTCGCTGAAGAGCTTGCGGCCACGCTCGAAATCGCGGCCCGACTTCAACCCGACTTCGAGCTTCGGCGCGAGTTCGTCGATCGTCCACTTCTTCACGAACGGCTTCGGTGGCAGTGCGGCCATCGCGATACCTGCGGCCGCCTTCTTCAGAATCGGGTTGATCGCGACCAGATCGTCTGGCGTCAGCGTTTTCGTGAAGTCGTCGCGCATGATTTTCATGAAGCCCTTCATGCTGTTTCCGCCGCGGAAGCTGTTCGCGGCCACGAACCATTCGGCGTACTGCATCCGTAGTGCGGGCGTCCAACCGGTCTTCAGCACGCGCAGTGCCCGTGCGTACTCCATTTGCTCTTCTTGCGTCGGTGCGGTTGCCAGCAATTTCGCCCCAATCGTCGCAGCGTTCGCCGCTTCGAGGTAGACGTAAACCTGTAGCAGTTCGCCATCGACGTAGCGATTTTTGGTCGGGAAGACGGGGTCGAACTTCGCGAGCCACGCCTTACGTTCGGCGACCGATGGCTGCCCGAAACGGTTGAACAACACGTGATAGACGCGAACCATATCGAGCTTTTGTTCGTGCGTCAGTTTCGCGAAATCGATCTTGGCGAGCGAGGCGAGAATCTGGCCGCGCAACTTCGGATCGCCGACGTGCTTGCCGGCTTTGTCGTGTTCGGGGCACGATGCCGATACGCGAGTCAGGGCAAGAAGGGCTTGGATCGCGGTTTGCGGGTTGGTTGCGGCGAGTGCTTTCTCGGCCCACGACTTCGCATCCTGGTGTTCGAGTGCCACGCGACCGGAGAAACGTGCAAACCGATCCGGGCTGCTCAGTGCGGCGAATGCCGTTTCCACGGCAACGGGGTCGTTCGATTTCGCGTGGAAGACTTCGACTTGCGAACGGATATTCTCCGTCGGCTTCACCTTTGTGGGAACCGGATCGGTCGCTTCCTCCCCCGTGTACGTCACGCGGTACAGTCCACTTTGCGTTTGGCGGCCACCCACGGTGAAGTACATCGCGCCGTCTTTCGGGTTGATGACGACATCGGTGAGCGCCAACGGCGTACCCGTCACGAACTCTTCGGCGATGCCCTTGTAGCCACTGCCTTCGGCTTCGGTATGGACTGCGTACAGTTTGCCGTAACTCCAATCGCAGATGAATAAGGCGTTCTGAAACTTCGACGGAAACTTCGCCCCGTAGCCGAAGCAAACCCCCGTCGGCGAGCCTGGCCCGATGTTGCAAATGCCGGGCAGGTTATCGGGGTAATACGCCGGGTACTTGCCCGCGCCGTTTCGCCAGCCGAACTCGCTGCCGCTCGTCACGAGGCAAACGCGCGTCGGTCGATACCACGGCGTGTTCATGTCCCATTCCATGTCGGCGTCGTAGCTGAACAGTTCGCCCTTCGCGTTGTAAGCCGCATCGTACTGATTGCGGAAGCCGACGCTGAACAACTCCACGTTCTTGCCGTTCGGATCGACGTTGACCATGAAGCCGCCTGGCCCGTTGGTACCACGCATGAAGCCGTTGCCATCGGGCATCCGCGGCAGCAGGTGATCTTCGCCCCAAATCGGTGGCACTTTCGTCGTGTCGTACTTCGGCATCTGCGTTTGATTGCCGCAAACGAGCGTTAGCCGCTTGCCATCGGGGTGCGGCAGAATCGCGTGCGTGCCGTGTTCGCCACCCGCGCCGCCGAACTCCATCAGCATCTCGACTTTGTCCAGCGTGTCGTCGTTCTTCGACGAGGTCACGCGGTAAAGTGCGGGCTTGAGTTGCCTGCCGCTCGGCAGTTTGCGGCGAGAGTTCGACATCACGTAAAGTGCATCGAACGCCCACAACAGACCTTGGGCATCGCCGAGGTCGGCGGGGAGTTGTT
>JAYSKW010001036.1:0-3493 GCA_043726085.1 Limnoglobus sp. | reverse complement strand
TCCGATGGCAGCTCGATTTCCAAGTTGTAGACGAACTTCAACTGGCGTTTGTCGCGTAAATCGAGCGACTTTCGCAGAATCCGCCAACGCGAAATGTCGCTCGGCAACACACCCACTGCTCGCGCAAAATGCGATGGCAGGTTCGTTTCCGGCTCTTCGACGGACAGCGATAAATTACTCACACGCAACGGCATGATTCGGCTTTCCGCAATCGAGTAAGCGACAGAAGCAGTTTACGAACTGCGATTCGCTTTCCGCCTTCACCGTTTGCAGATTCTGTTTGTAACCGCAACCGGTACCAACCATAATACGTTCAGCGAGTCGTTACCCATTCCGTTTGGGCGAAACCACCATGTGCCGTTACACGCTGTTATTGCTGTCACTCGTTGTTGCCGCACCGGTAAGCATTGCCGAAGAACCGTCGTTCAACGGTCGCACGGTCACCGAGTGGATGGCGATGGTGAAGGAGGACGCGCTTCCCCGCAAGCGAAAAGCGGCGATCATCGCGCTCGGGCAAATTGCATCCGAAAGCAAAGACGCACACAAAGCGGTCCTGACCGCCATCGTGAAGGCGATGAAAACCGATGCCAACGCCGGCGTGCGCGGGCAAGCGGCGGCGATACTCGGCCAGCAACCGACCGAGTCGGCAGCGCTGTTCGTTCCCGACTTCGCCGAAGCACTGCGTTCCGAACGCGACACCGATACGCGGCGAGAAATCGCAACGTCGATTGGCCGATTCGGCAAGTTATCGCAAACATCGGTGACGCCACTTATTGATGTGCTCAAAGATACATCGCCTCGCACCCGTGCCGCCGCCGCCGAGGCTCTCGGCCGAATCGGCAAAGACGCGCAACTAAGTGCCGTGGAAGTGACCGCGCTTACGAAGGATGCGGACCGCAACGTGCGCTATGCCGCCGTGTTCGCACTCGGCCGCATCGAACCCGAAAACACCGAAACGACTGCGACGGCGATACTCGCCATGTTGCAAGCGGAACGCGGCAACGAGGCGAAGGTTCTCGCGCAGGCATCGATCGGCAGCGCAGCCATATGGGTCGTTCGCCGCGACAGCGAGATCGTGGCTGCGAGTATCGTTTCGCTCGGCTTGCTCGGCGAAAAGAACGTCGATGTCACCCGCGCCGTTGCGAATTATCTTCGCGATCCCGACCCGGAAATTCGCCAACACGCGGTACTGGCACTCGGTAAGTTCGGCAGCGTCACGAAGTCTGTGGAAGCGAATCTAACCGCTACGTTCGTAAACGACCCCGATAAACAGGTACGGCAGTACGCACTGCAAACGTTGTGTTCGGTCTATTCGCCGGACGGTAAAACGATCCTGCCATCGCTGTTGGCGCGGCTCAAAGCCGACCCCGATTACGAAGTTCGCGTAGCCATCGCCGAAGAAATCGGCGGCTTCGGCATGGCCTTCAAGGACAAAGACGTACTCACCGCACTTCGCGACGCGCAGCGCGACCCGCAAGTGAAAGTGCGCGAAGCGGCATCACTCGCGATTCGCCAGTTGAATAAATCGGCCGAGAAGGCGAAACCGTAATTTGCGCAACTATCGTAGCTTCGTTGTTTTGTTCGATCACGTCTTCGACACTCCGGATTGCGCAGTTTGGGTACTTTTTTCATGGAATCGCGAGTTCCCCTCCGAGTATCGACTTGAGGCGGAACGACAATAATTGATTGACTTCCTTCGTGCCCGTTCTAAATATGCATGGAATTCGAGTAATTCATCTCACACCTGAGACGAATCTTGGATTCACAAAATATTTCGTCGAGAGGCACTGAATGACCACGCCAGGAGGAATAACGACTGGCTTGGCATTTCTGCCGAAGTGGATGTCTGAAGCGGGAGAAGGCCATACCCTCGAAGCAAATGTTGCGGCCTGGGCAACGGCATCGGGGTGGCAGCACGCCGGGTTGATTTGGCCGATCGATGGACCTGCCGTTGTGACGGTATCCTCTTCTGATGCGCCGCCTTCTGATGCGCCGCCGACGGAATTAGCAGATGTACTGAAGTCATTGTTCGCAGGTCGTGCGACAGTGGTATGGCAGTTGCCGGGGTCGTCGGGCCGATTGTACACGTTGGTTTCGCCTTCAGGGCGTTCGCCGGGTGTCGTTTGGGCCGAACGAACTTCATCGGAGCCGTGGACCGACGCGGATCGAAACTATCTAACGCTGTCGGCGAAATTGATCGAACGCTCGCCATTACTTGCGGGTAAAATTGGAGTGATACTCGATTCGGAGCGATTGCAACAACGCATCAGCGATGCGTCGGCGATCGCGAGTCGCATGGCACACGATTTCGACAACATCCTTACCGGCATCATTGGGTTCTCGGACCTAACGATGCCGCTGCTGACACCCGGTTCGCAGCCTGCGAAGTTCGTGAACGAAATCTCCAAGGTCGGGCATCGCGGCATCGTGTTCACACAACAATTGCATCAACTCAGCCGGAGCGGGCAGACGAAACCGCAACCGGGCAGCGTAGTGGAAGTGGTTGCCAAAGAAGAACTGCGGCAACGCCCGAACATGAATGCGGGCACGGAATTCGTAGTGCAGTTCCCGGCGAATTTGCCAGCGGTTGCGATGGAAGGCGGGCCGCTACAGGCGCTAGTGGGCCACCTCATCGAAAACGCCATCGAAGCCTCGACAGGAGCACACGCCGTTTCTGTGACGGCCCGGTCCGTCGAGTTGAGCGCGACCGATGCCAGGTCGTTCCTCGGGCAAGTATGCCCTGGTAGCTATGTGGAAATCACCGTTCGCGATACCGGCAACGGCGTTAAGCCCGACGTTCGCGCGAAGCTGTTCGTCGAACCGTTCGTCACAACCAAAGTGCGGCACCGTGGCCTCGGCTTGGCCATCGTTTATCGCACGCTCATCGCACACCGTGGGGGTATTCGGATTGACGCGGCCACCCCTACCCCCGGAACGATTGCCCGCGTCGTGATTCCCATAGCTGCCGCACGATCGGTCATCGTGCCCGCTGCGACTCTCGCTTCAACTACTTTACGGAAGGTTCAACCATGACGTCCATCGACATCGACGACCGTTTGCGGCAAACACCGCGACCGGTCCGGTCACCTGCCCCAATCAGCGAGCTTCAAAGCAGCGGCGAAATTCGCCTGCTGATTCTGGACGACGACCCCGCCACGTGTGCGGTCATCCAAGCCGCCCTCGCGAATCGCGACTTTCAGATCGACATCGTCTCCGATCCGTCGGCCGTAGAAGCCGTGCTGAGCCGCAAAAACCACTATCACCTGATCATCATGGATTATGTGATTCCTGGCCTCGAACCCGATCAAGTCTTCGGCTGGGTACGCGATAACCAGTCCGATGCGAATATCGTCGTCGTCACCGGTTACCCATCGGTCGATAGCGCACTGAACTGCTTACGAGCACGCACCTACGACTACGTGACGAAGCCGTTCCAAGTCGATCAGCTTCGAAATTGTCATCCGATGCTTGGAGAGCAAGGGCCTCCTACGCA
>JAYSKW010001035.1:0-2879 GCA_043726085.1 Limnoglobus sp. | reverse complement strand
AGAACACATACACCAATCCGACGACTGCCGGACGCCGAAAGATGGCCCCGATCAGGTGGAACAACGCCGCGAAACCGATCGACCCGCCGATGACGGACGGCCAATACGCGAACATCGCTCGCCGTCCCATTTCGCCGCCCGCCAGGCAGAGCACGACGAAGCCGAGCGCCGTCACCAACATGCACCACGGCAGCACGCCGAGAAACTTCGCGAGGTAAATCGCCTCGCGCGGCATCGGTCGCGTACTCAACCAGATCAGCGTTCGCCCTTCGCGTTCCGCCCCGATGGCCCCGGATGCATACGCCAGCGTGAACAGCGGCATCACGAACCCGAGGTACATGCCGAACACCACCCAACGCGAGAAGCTCAGAAACGCGAAGTCGTCCATCGTCGGCTTGTCTGCGAGCGGCCCGCGGAGCGCGGCAAACACGGCGGTCTTGATGCCGAAGTCCGAGTACGGGCCGGGGATCATCTGGTAGTACGCAAGTCGATCTTGCGCGTATTCGCTGTAAGTCATGCGGATCGCGCCGACGCTCATAGTGTCGGCAATCATCTCGGGGCGGTTTTCCAAACGCCAACCGACGGGGCCGTGCGTGAACACCGCAATCGCTACGGACATCAGCAACACGAGGCCAAACGTCACCCACCCGAGCGAACGGACCCGCCAGTGACGGCGAAAGGTCAACGCGACGAGGGCAACGAAGCTGTTCATGCGGGATTCTTTCGGGAGCACAGTTCGGCACGGTTCAAATTGTGGCGATTTTGGGTCGCAGAATGACTCCACCACTTACCCACCCACCCCTCCGTGGACTCATTCTCGAATTTCGGAATCAACCTAACACACCAACGACTTACGTTCGATTTCGATCATCGGAAACCGCGTCGGAATCAAAGTTTCCGCGGTTCTTTCGGGCAAAACGGCAACCGAAACTGCAACCGTACACTTTCGGCATCAAGTTTTGCCGCTGCCGCCGAGTAGGTAGCCGAGGATCGCGTGTGCGGAGTCGTCAAGCGGTTCCATTCGGCTGAGGTTCAAGCCTTCTCGCACGACGAACTGGCCGAACTCGCGGTAGAAGCGCGGTGGATTTTTCGCACGCACCACCAGCGAACGCTCGTCGGTCACATCGACGCCAGTTACGTCGACGAGGCGGAGTAACCGAGTCGCCACGCTTTTTGCATCATCGACTTCAATTCGTACCGCGAGCGGGAAATCGTCGAGGCGGTCGCGGATGCGCGAAAGTGTACCGACCGCCGCCACCCGCCCGCGTGCCATGATCGCAACGTGGTTCGTCAACTTCTCGAGTTCTTCGAGTTCGTGGCTCGAAATCAGCAAGCATTTCCCCTGTGCGGCCAGGGCGCGAAACAGTTCGAGCAATTCCTGCCGACCGATCGGGTCGATGCCCGAAAGTGGCTCGTCGAGAACCAGCAATTCCGGGTCGTTGAGCAACGCTTGCGCGAGCTTGATCCGTTGCCGCATCCCCTTGGAATAGCCGCGGAGTTTGCGGCCCGCCCGATCGGTCATGCCGACGAGTTGCAAAACATCTGCTGTGCGTGCGACGGCGACGCGGTGCGGGAATCCGCAGAGTTTCGCCATCGCGAGCACGAACTCGCGGCCCGTCATATCTTCGTAAAAGGAATCGATATCGGGGCAGTACCCGACGAGCCTACGGGCACGCCAGTCCCAGGCATCGACACCGCGAATCGTCACCTGGCCGAGCGTCGGTCGGATTTGGCCCGTCGCCAGTTTCATCAGCGTCGATTTGCCCGCGCCATTCGCGCCGACGAGGCCCGTAATGCCGCCACGCAGTTCGAGCGTCACTTGATTCAAACTGAGGACGGTGCCATACCATTTCGAGACTTGTTCAAAGAGCAGAAGCGGCGGCCGGTCGTCGGGGACTTGCGGAAGGGCATCGTCGTCCAGTCGCGGCAAAGGTTCGAGTACCGCGCTGACAGACATAACGCACTCCACGCCGATTCGACGGACATCACTTCCGCAATTGTAGCCATGCCGTGGTCGCACCCGCAACTTCGGCGATCTGTTCGCCGGAGCATTGTTCGGGCAAGTCGGACAATTTGTGCCAATGTTTGCGATAACCCTCAAAGTCGATGACGTCGATTGCGGGGATGCCCGCACGGTTGAGGGCAAGGTGATCGTCTTGCACTTCGCCGCCGCGCTCGAAGACGAACGACTTCGCGCCGACCTTCTCGGCATTTTTCCAAAACTGCGTCGCCAGTTCGGGGGCGGCGTGCCACGAGTTCATCTCAACGGGGAACTTCGCGCCGGGGTGGGCGAAGAGGTCGAACAGCACGGCGGCTTCGTACCGGTATTTGCGCGTGGTGCGTGTCTTGGTGTAGGTTTCGGCAAAATGCTCGGAGCCAAAGAAGAACTTGTCGCCGCCGCCGAACGTGCCGGTCGTTTCAAAGACGTACTCTTCGCCATCGAACAGCACGAAATCGATGCCGATCTCGGTGGGGAACTCTTTCATCTGGTGTGCGAGTTCCATGAACATGGCGACGCCGGAGGTGCCATCGTTGGCGCTGAGGAACGGCTTGCCCCAATTCTGGCGGTTCGGTTCCTCGTGTGCCATCGGCCGCGTGTCGTAATGGCTGCAAAGCATCACGCGCTTCTCCCGTTCGGGAAACCACGACGCGATCAGGTTGACCATCGCCACGCGGTCTTTGCGGCTATATTGTTTCGCGGAGAATTCCTGTTTCACGACCTTCGCGCCGTGCTCCTCGAAATGCTTGATGACGATCTCTTGCTGTTTCGCCATGCCTTCGCTGCCACTAACGCGCGGGCCGATGTCGCAGAGTGCCTTGAGGTACTGCATCGATCGTTTGGCATCGAAAGGAATCGGTTTCACAGCCACCTCATTCGG
>JAYSKW010001034.1:0-4016 GCA_043726085.1 Limnoglobus sp. | reverse complement strand
GGACACCCACTCGAAGACGTTGCCGTGAACGTCGTGTAGGCCGAAGGCGTTCGCGGGGAAGCGCCCCACGGCGTGCGTTTTCGTCTGCGCAACGGAGTGTTTGAAGTGCGCATCCTTTTCGGTGAGTGTCTCACCGAACGCGAACGTCGCATTGACCCCCGCGCGGCACGCGTATTCCCACTCGGCTTCGGTCGGCAAACGGTAGACCCGCTCCGCCGATAGCTCCTCGCCGATCTTCGACAACTTCGTGCAGAATCGCTCGGCATCGTACCAACTGACCGATTCGACGGGGAGTTCGCCCCCGCCGCCGTTGCCCTTGTGGAAGAACGAGGGATTGCGGCCCATCAGCTTCTCGTACTGGCCTTGCGTGATGGGGAAAATCGAGACGTAAATCGCCCGCTTCAGGCGAACGGTGTGCCGGGGGGTTTCGGGTGGCTTGCGGCCCACTTCCTCCTCGGTCGCGCCCATCTCGAACGAACCGGCCGGGATGTGCGCGAAGGTGATTCCCATCGAGTTCCGGATGAGTTTCGGCAAACCGTCGGCGGCGCGTTCTTGCGAGATCGACGGATGAAACGCCGAGCCGGAGGTACTCGAAAGCCCCGTTGCCTTCGCCGAGAATCGCCCGCCGAGTGCCCCGCCCGTATTGCCCAACAGCGAAGCCGCCACAATGGCCGCCGCCGCGTGATCGACCTGCTTGCCGCGCGCCGTCACCGGCGAATGCGACGTGCTTTGGCTTTTCAACGAGATGAGCTTCGACCCATCTTCGGCTGCGGTCGCGGCATTGGTCGTGGAGACGGTCCCCGATTCTTTCATTAGCAATTCGTGGAGGACATTCGCGTTCGCCGGTCGCTTGTCGGCGCGGGTGGCCACGCACGACGATAGCAACTTCGCCGACGATGCGCTGAAGCCGTGACGTTGGAGTTCCTCGCTCCAATCGTCGCCGACCGGCGCGGCCGCATGAGGATCGCGTTTCAAAAGTTGGTACCAGATCACGCCGAGCGCGTGAACGTCGTCGCGCGGGTCTGGCGATTCCTTCTTTTGCTGCTGGGGCGAGGCGTACAACGGCGTGTAGGCACCGCGATACGAGAGCCGCGCTTGTTCGGCGCGGCACGTTCCCCCGCGCGCCAGTTCGATCGAACGTTCGGCTTCGATCATCCCCCAACCGAAGTCGGTAATCCAGACGCTGAACTTACCATTCTCGGCGGGGTGCAACAGTACGTTCGACGGTTTCAGATCGCGGTGGATGATCCCCATCGCATGGGCTTTGCCGACGATGTCGGTCAGGCGTCGCATCAGCTTCAGTGCGGCATCCGGTTTCGCGGTGTCGTAGCGCCACTTCCACTCGTTCATCAACCCGGCGAGATCGTACCCGTATACGTAGGTCGACTCGAGGCAGGGCGGTTCCGTTTCGAGATAGACCGATTGCAGCGGGACGATACCGTTGATTTCGTTCAGTTGGAACACGCGAACGAACAGGCTCTGGTTCGCGATCATCCGCTTGCTGGATTCATCGTCGATAGCAAACTTGAGGCAGGCGGGATGCACTTCGACGTTGACCTTATCGCGGCCGAGCCACACTTCGCTGCACTCGCCGAGACCGCGCAGTTCGATGAGCTGCCAGTTATCGAGACCTGCCGGTTCATCGCCCACTTTGAAGCGGGGACGACGCGGCGGCAGATACAACAGCAATTGCTCGGGTTTGTAAATTTCCAACTTGTCCGGGGCGGTCTTGCCCTCGGGGTCGCTCGGCCGACGAAACATCTGCTGAATCGTCAGCGGGAAGTGCAACAGGTAATCGCGGAGCGAGTCGCGGAACGGCACCGAATGGACTTTGGCCAGCCCGTCGAGCGTTTTGTCCAACTGCGCGGCATACACATTCGGTGCGACAGCGGCCGTTTCGCCGAGCGCATGGCGAATGTCGTCGCCCGAGATATGCTTTCGCAAGTGATCGAGCGATGTTTTCGAGACTTCCGTAAGGACATCGCCGAAAGGAATGTCGCCCGTGAGCGCACGACGACCCTTTTCACATAACGCCTGACCGACCGAATCGAGCAACGACTGGAATGGACGCATAGAGATAACCCGACCGATCGAAGAGAGGGCGGGGGAGGATTAGTGGGGATTGTAATTCATCGGGTATGGCGTTTGCAAGTTGCAAGTGCGATGGTCGTGCGATTTTTCGCGGTTCGCGCGATAATTTCAGCAAAGTTGTAAACTTTTGCACCGATCGTTGCAGAATGATTGATGCCGACGTGGAAAGCTCATCGTTTTATCACGACATTCCGCCGTGACATCGCTTGGAAACTAGGATTTACTAACTGCCCCATTTGGGCTTTTTGGCATCGTATCGATTTGGTAACCCACACTGTTTCCCCGGCTGTAAGCGCGATGTGGCCATCGAAGCCCGGAAACTCAGTCGCGGTGGGCGGGTCCGTGTCGCACCAGGAGAGGACTTGCGGAAGAGTACCGGGTAGAAACGGCGACCGGTTCGTTTGGCGGGCGAGCGAAGGCGCGAGAGGGTCAAAACCCATCGCGTCGCCCGCTCGAAGTCGAATCGGCACGACAAACGCCGTGCCGAACGCGATAAAGATTCACCCGGCGGCGTGCTCGTCAAGCTTACTTGTCTTCTTTCTTCTCGACCTTCTTTGCTGGCTTTAGCGTGAAGCTGAATGCGGCATCGTCTTCAAACTTCTTGGGGCGATCGCCGCCGGTGCCGTCGTAGGTCAGCTTGAGTTCGTCGCCCTTGAGTTCGAGGATGCCTTTGGCTTTCGAGCCTTTCAGGCCTTCCATCGGGGCTTCTTTGATTTCCATGTCGATCGTCATCGGGCTGGCCTTCGCGTCGATCGTGTAGCTGAAGGCGAACATCACCTTGTCGCCTTCTTTGAGAGTGATCATGTCTTTGCTGAAGGTGTAGGTGCCCTTCTTGGCGTCGTCGCCGAGGTCTTTGCCCATTTTCTTGCCGGCGGAGATCGTCCAGTCGCCGACCAGCTTGGCGGCGTCGAACTCGGCGGGTTTCTTGTCTTCGGCGAATGCGGGGGCGACCATCTCGACGGCGACGGCGATGGCCCAGGTGCGAATGCGATTCATGTGAAGATCCTCTTCGATACGAAGCGTTGAGACATGTGAGGCCGGGGTACGTCCCGTGCCTTCTCGAACGATTTTACACCGGCGTCCCACGCGGTCAATGGACGCAAGCGATACGGCTGCGAAATTTCGCGAAATCGCCACATTCGGTAGAATGCGTACGATTTCACTTCGACTTCTCCAGAAATGTCTTCTCTCATTCGACAATCTGCGTTAAACTGTTTTCATTCGGTACCTCTACTGGGAGTTCGTTATGCGTCGTTTCCTCTGTGCGATGGCGTTCGGCCTCGCAACCTGCTTCGCAGTCGCCGCCGATAAAGGCGGCTCGGGTGGTGGTGGTACCGCCACAATGTCCGAATTTGAACTCGCATTGATCGCTGCTCAGGCGCAAGTGCCAGACGGACAACTGCTCCGTGCTCGCGTCGAAGGTCTCAAAACGGGCGGCTCGAACTTCGGCTTCTACTTCTGGCGCAATAATCGCGTCATCGAAATCGAGATCAGCCAGACCGGCGGCGATGTCTTGAAGGTCAAAGACGAGCAAAACCCCGATGACGTGAAGGATATCAACAAGGATGTCGCCTTACTCGTCGGCAAGTCGGCGAAGTCGAAGATTCCCGAAGGGCGTCTCCTCGAAATCGCCGCCGACAACCTGAAGGGCACGAAACTGTCCGATGTGAAGTACGAAAAAGACGGCGACAGGCTGATCCTCGTGATCGGCGACGTTCGCATCGATGCGGCCACCGGCCAAGTGTTGGCGAAGTAACGAATCTTTTGGCATGGTTCAAAACGAGGTCGCAGTTTTGCCCAAAAAGACACCCGAAACTATGGTTCCCGCGCGATTGGAATCGGTCGAAATCGGACGTAAGTCGTTGGTGTGTTAGGTTGGTTCCGAAATTCGGGAATGAGTCCACGGATGGGTGGGTGGGTAGAGC
>JAYSKW010001033.1:0-1510 GCA_043726085.1 Limnoglobus sp. | reverse complement strand
TCTCAACCATGCACGTGCGGAAGTCTACGATGCAGCCAAGGCGGCAGGGTATGAACTCGTGCGGTACATTTGTTCAAAAGCCGTCGTCTGGGGCGATCTTTCCGCTGGCGATAATGTCTTCGTGTTCGAGAACAACGTCATTCAACCGTACGCGACGATTGGCTACGATACGATCCTCTGGAGTGGCAACCACATTGGCCACGATGCGCGGATCGGCAACCATTGTTTTCTCTCTTCGCACGTCGTCATCTCCGGCCATGTGACGGTTGAAGATCATTGCTTCATCGGCGTGAATGCCACGATCCGCGATGGCATCACCATCGGTGCGGGTAGCGTGATCGGGGCAGGCGCAGTCATTACGAAACACGTCGCGCCGGGTAGCGTGATGAAGGGCATCCCCGCTGAGTTATCGCCCGTTCCCAGCCATCGCTTGAAGGCGATTTGACATGAGTTGGCGGAAAATTGGCAAGGTCTACGTCCCTGATGGTCGATACGAATGGGGACGCACCCATGCCGCGAATCCCGTTGCCGAGGATCGTGGCGATGGCATCGTGCGCATCTATTTTGGCACTCGCGACGAGCGGAACCGCACGCATGTGAGTTGGGTGGAAATCCACCTCGATGGCGAACGATTCGCCATCGTACGCGAAGCAGAGGAGCCGGTACTCGCCCCTGGCCCGCTAGGTGGTTTCGACGATAGCGGCGTCAGTGTGGGTTGCTTGATCCCACAAGGTGAACGGTTGCTTTTGTTTTATCTCGGCTGGAATCTCGGCGTAACGGTGCCTTGGCGAAATAGCATCGGCCTGGCAGTGCGAACGGGGCCGGAAGGGCCGTTCGTGCGACATTCACCCGCACCGATACTCGATCGCGCGGCAGTCGATCCGTTCACGCTCTCGTATCCGTGCGTTGTCCGCGACGGTGGCCGTTGGCACATGTGGTACGGCTCGAACTTGCGATGGGGCCGCCACGAATCGGACATGGATCACGTCATTAAATACGCGTGGTCCGACGATGGGATTTCGTGGCAACGCGATGGCACAATCGCGATCGATTTGCAGCCCGGCGAGATTGCCGTCTGTCGGCCATGGGTCGTCCGCGATGGCGACGGCTGGCGAATGTGGTTCTGCTACCGTGGCGATGCGTATCGCTTGGGAACTGCGACCTCTGCGGACGGAATTCGCTGGCTGCGAAGCCCAGAATCGGGCCTCGATGTGAGCGACGACGGTTGGGATAGCGAGATGATAGGCTACCCCAGCGCGTTCGCACTCTGGGGACGGCGCTACCTGTTATACAACGGGAATCGCTACGGGCAGACGGGATTCGGGTTGGCGATCGAGGAGTGACGATGATCGATGTTCGTGCCATACTTGCGGTGCCGACTGCGTATCGATTGCTCGGCCGAATCATCGGCGGCAACGGCCGCGAAACGTATGCCCGCGAGTATCTGCGCGTGCAACCCGGCGACCGCGTTTTGGACATCGGTTGCGGCCCCGGCGATATCCTTTCGTAC
>JAYSKW010001032.1:0-1637 GCA_043726085.1 Limnoglobus sp. | reverse complement strand
ACGGACTTCGAATATTGTGCCTTCCCCGTGGCGTTCTGGGACGTCTTCGGCGAACGCGGTCACCCCGTGCGGGCAACGATCTCCGAGATGGGGCCGTTGTTGCTTTCGCGATTACTGAACTTGAACGATACGCAAGCGGGCGTGTTGCAGATCGCGTTCAAAGTCGCCGACGATAACGGCCTGCTGTTGCTCGACTTGAAAGACCTGAAGGCGATGCTTCAGTACGTCGGCGACAACTCCAAAGATCTCAAGACCGAGTACGGAAACATCTCGCCGGCGAGTGTCGGCGCGATTCAGCGCGGGTTGCTGGTACTGTCCGAACAAGGCGGCGAGAGTTTCTTCGGCGAACCGGCTTTGGACCTTATGGACTTCATCCAAAACGACGCGAAGGGGCACGGCGTCATCAACGTGCTTGCGGCGGACAAGCTGCTGTTGTCGCCGCAACTGTACGCCACGTTCCTGCTATGGATGCTCGCGGAACTGTTCGAGCGACTGCCGGAGGTCGGCGATTTGGACAAGCCGAAGCTCGTGTTTTTCTTCGATGAAGCGCACCTGTTGTTTACAGACGCGCCGAAGTCGTTGCTTGAAAAGATCGAGCAAGTCGTGCGGCTCATCCGCTCGAAAGGCGTCGGCATTTACTTCGTCACGCAGAACCCGCTGGACATTCCGGAGACGGTGCTCGCGCAGTTGGGGAACCGCGTGCAACATGCGTTGCGGGCGTTTACGCCACGAGATCAGAAGGCGGTGCGAACGGCGGCGGAGACGTTCCGTACGAATCCGAATTTGGACACCGCATCGGTGATTACGCAACTCGCGGTGGGCGAGGCACTAATCTCGTTCCTCGATGCGAAGGGCACGCCGACGATGGTGCAATTGGGGCGCGTGATTCCGCCGAGCGCGCAGATCGGGCCGATCACCGATGCCGAGCGTTTGGCCATAATGAAAAGCTCCGTCGTGTTCGGCGTGTACGAAAAGATCGTCGATCGCGAATCGGCGTACGAGATTCTGCGAGGCCGCGCCGATGGTACCGCGAAGCCCGCTGAGAGTGGCAACAGCGAAGCCGACATGCAGGCGAAACGCGATGAATTCGCGAAGAAGCAAGCCGAGCAAGTCGCCGCAAAGGAACCGAAAGCACCCGCTCGCCGTACCGACAGCGTTTTTCTCGCCTTTTGCAAAAGTGCGGCCCGTTCGGTGGCCACATCGGTCGGGCGCGTCGTCACGCGCGGAATTTTCGACGTGATCCTCGGCGGCGGCAAGAAGCGATGATGGCACAATAAAGTCGGACCCGCCACATTCGCTATCGTGGGTTACACCCGATTTCTCGGGTGCAGTGCCAACACCGAAAGGACGGGTCCGATGTTCGATACGCTACACGATGCGGATGGCGATGTCCATAAGGTGGAGTCGAGTCGTGCGTGTCGGCAACAGTTTGGGTAAGCCTCTTGGTGTCCTGCAACGATTGCGATGTTTGGCCAGTTTTGCGGAATGTGCGATCTGCGGCAAGTTTGCGGGAAGCGGCCTCATGTTTTGCTTGCGGTTGTGCCGATTATTCTGCTTAGAGCAAACAATCCGTGCGCGGGCGGTGGCACAAGTGGGGCCCGCCGCGGCCAAGGCAGTTCAGGAGTGTACCATGATTA
>JAYSKW010001031.1:0-2194 GCA_043726085.1 Limnoglobus sp. | reverse complement strand
CAGCCCGCCGTGTTCGTACTCGTCGAACCAGAGTTCCTCGGTGGTGCCCCACATGCTCTCGAAGTTGTAGACGCTACAGTGCGTAATCAGGCACTTCAGCCGTTTGCTGATGTCGTTGACGGCGAACCAGTTTTGCATGTAGCCACCAAAACTACCCCCCGCCGAACCGATGCGGTCTTTGTCCACGTACGGCAGTTTCTCCAGGAAATCCAGCCCCGCAACGAGGTCGCGGTAGCACTTGCCGCCCCAATCGCTCGATATCTGATCGACGAATTTCTGGCCGAATCCGGTACTGCCACGCGGGTTCGGCATCGCGATGACGTACCCCTGCGCGGCCCAAACTTGCGCATTCCAGCGGAAGCTCCATGCGTCTTCCCACGCGCCCTGCGGCCCGCCGTGAATGAGATATACCACCGGCCATTTTTTCTTCGCATCGAACCCCGGCGGCTTCAGAAGCCACATCTGCATCTCGCCATCTTCGATCTGGACTTGTACCGATTCGGGTTTCGCCAGGTCGAGTTTGGCGAGCAAGGCGACGTTGGCGTTGCTCAGCGTCTCGGCGTCGGCCCTCGACTCCGTCGGGCCGTAGGTGCCGACCTCCGCGGGAGCCGACATCTCCGCCACGGCGTAAGCGACCTTCGTTCCGTCCTTGGTGATGGAGATCGACGAGTATGAGCCAGAATCGGATGTCTGGCTGTTGAACCTGTACTCCTCGTTAATGATCTGGTGGCAAAGCGATTGGAGACCGTTGTGGTCGGTCGTGAAGACGAACCCCTCCTCAGAGTTCTGGGGTCCGGGGAGGGACGCCCAGACGAACTCGTTGACGGACAGCGGTTCGCGGGCCAGACCCACCAGCGGCTTCGGCGTGCCCGCGAACGTGCCGTCTGGATTGACGCCGACCCAAATGATGGTCCACCTGTCCGCCTCGTACCCCGCTTTCGCCTGCGAGCGCCACGCCAGTTTCTTGCCGTCGTGCGAGAAGCGGGGCGAGTTGTCGGCCCCCTTGTTGTTGCCGGTGAGCGCTTCCCAATCGGTAGACTTCCGGCCGCTCTGTGGTTCCTGATTGTTGTTCGTGATCCGGACGCGGCACAGGTCGTGATTCGTGCTCCACGCCTCGCCTTTCTCGGGGACCGCCGTGAAGACGAGATGCTTTGAATCGGGCGTGAACGTGAAGTCGTCGCCGACGCTGAAGGTGTTACTCGTCGGGTTCGCGTCGCGGTCGCCGGGGGTCGCATCGTGGCACGTTTTGCCATCGACGGTGACGACGAACAGATGCTGGCGTTTGTCGCCGACGTAGTCATCCCAGTGGCGATAAAACAGCTTCGTGAAGGTCTTGACCTTGACGGGGCTTTTCTCGATCGCGTCGTTCTTTTCCTTGTTTTTCTTGTCACTTTCGACGAACGACAACTCGCTGAACTCCGGATGCACCGTCGACACGAACGCGATGTGCGAACCGTCGGGCGACCAGATTCCCGTGCCCGCACCGGTGGAAATCTCGGTGACTTTGCGGGCTTCGCCACCGGCGGCCAAATCCAGAATGTAAAGCTGCGACGTGCCGCTGCGGTTCGATTCGAACAAAAGCCGCGTGCCATCGGGCGACCAACGCGGGTGCGAATCTTTCTTGCCGGACGACGTCACTTGGCGCGGTGGCGTCGTGGCATCGGTGGCGGCCAGCCAGATGTGCGTACGCGATTTATTTGCATCGAAATCGACTTCCGTCACCTGATACGCAACGGACTTGCCATCCGGTGAAATCTGCGGATCGGCGACGCGTTGAAACAGGAACAGATCCTCGACGGTCATCGGCCGCTTGTCGGCGGCAGGAGTGGGCGCATTCATCGTGATAATCGTAAGGAACGCGGCGAACAGCAACTTCCGCATCTGTGTCTCTCCGTGGGAATCCATCGGCATACCCAAAGCGTATCGCTGCAACGGGGAGAGTCGAGACGGCCTAACAATTCCATCCCGTTAGCCCGACGCGCTAGCGAGGGACTTTCACCATCCGCGATTACGGGTCGTGGTGAGTCTTCAAAACACGACGGTTCGTACGCCCGGAATGAACATTCTGCGTCGCGTCTCGAAGACTCGCCACGACTCCCTCGCTAGCGCGTTTTGAAGTTGCGCTATTTTTATGGCTTTTTTCCCTAGAAATTCGACATTTAGTGAATCTCAAGCGTCGCTTTTTACGGTGCCT
>JAYSKW010001030.1:0-1293 GCA_043726085.1 Limnoglobus sp. | reverse complement strand
GAACACTTTCGCGTCCCCGGCGTGCATCGCCTTGATCGCCGCGACCGTATCGAGGCCGTGATGCCGCGGCGGCGCGAAGCCGAATTCCTTGCCGAGGTTGTCGAGAAACCACTCCGGCGGATGCTCCCAGATGCCCATTGTGCGGTCGCCTTGCACGTTCGAGTGACCGCGCACGGGGCACAGCCCCGCCCCCGGTTTGCCGATACTGCCGCGTAGCAAAATCAGGTTGACGACATCTTGAATCGTGGCGACCGCGTGCAGATGTTGCGTGAGGCCCATCGCCCAACAGGCGATGATTTTGCTCGACTTTCCGATGATGTTCGCGATGCGTTCGATGTCGTCTTGCGTCAGCCCCGACTGTGCGACGATGGCGTCCCACGTCACGGTTTTTAGCGAATCGCGAAGTGCGAGGTAGCCTTCGGTGTTCTCGGCGACGAACACGCCGTCGATCTCCTCGTTAGCAATCAGCGTCTTCATGACGCCTTTCAGGAAAGCCTGATCGCCGCCGATTTTCACTTGCAGATATTCATCGGCGAGGTGCGTGCGCATCACACCGAGCATCCCGCGTGCCTCTTGCGGATTATGGAACGCAAGCAGCCCGGCCTCTTTCAGCGGGTTCACGGCGATGATTTTCGCACCGGCGCGTTTCGCTTTTTGGAGTGCCGTCAACATTCGCGGGTGGTTCGTGCCGGGGTTCTGCCCGAGTATCAGAATCACTTCCGCCTTCGGAAAATCGTCGAGCTTCACCGTGCCTTTGCCGATGCCCACCGTCGTCGACATGGCCGCACCGGACGACTCGTGGCACATGTTCGAGCAGTCCGGAAAGTTGTTCGTGCCGTACATTCGCACGAACAACTGATACAGGAACGCCGCCTCGTTCGAGGTTCGCCCCGATGTGTAAAAGATCGCTTCGTCGGGCGTGGCAAGTGCGTTTAACTCCTTCGCAATCAGAGTAAATGCGGCATCCCAGCTAATCGGTTCGTAGTTTCGCGAGCCGGGCCGCAGTACCATCGGCTCCGCGAGGCGACCTTGAATGCCGTGCCAATAATCGCTCTCTTTGCCGAGTTCGTCGATGCTGTGCGTGCGAAAAAATTCGGCACCGATCGTTTTCGTGTCGGCTTCCCACGCGATTGCTTTCGCGCCGTTTTCGCAGAACTCGGCGAAGGCACGATGGTCGTCGGGGTCCGGCCACGCGCAACTCGTACAGTCGACGCCGCCCTTCTGGTTGAGCATCGCCAGCGCCCGCGTTCCGCGGATGACGCCCGCCGTGCCCCAGACGTGTTTCATCGAACT
>JAYSKW010001029.1:0-6368 GCA_043726085.1 Limnoglobus sp. | reverse complement strand
TGCCGACACGTTCGTGCGTTCGGAAGCCGCGCGTGCGATTCACGATTTGCCAATGCTCGAACTCTACCCGCAACTCGCGGCGTTGTTGCCGAAACTCGGTGAGAAGCCGATCTCCGATGGCGACGCGATCGCCCGGCGAAGCATCAGCGCCGCGTTCACGCTCGGCACTGCCGACCACACGAAAACGGTGTTAGCCGTCGTGACGAACATCCACTTCTCGAACGTCGTTCGTGCCGAAGCGCTCGCCGCCATCGCCGATTGGGGCAACCCCCCGCCCCGCGACCGCGTGACCGGATTTTGGCGAGTCATACCGAAGCGCGACGACACCGCCGTGCGTGCGGTGGTCGAAGCAAACTTGACCGATCTGCTGGCGAAAACCGACGGCGAGCTGCAAACGGCGGTGATCGGCACGATCTTGAAACTCGGCGTGAAAGCCGACGAATCGCAGTTCGTGACGTGGGCGAACGACACGAAGAAAGAACCGAACCTGCGCGTCGCCGCAATGCGGTTGTTGGTGAATCAGAAGTCGAAAGCGATCGATGCGATTCTCACGCAGAGCCTGACGGACACATCCGCAGTCGTGCGAGCCGAAGCCCGCGAACGGATCGCGCTGACCGATGCCAAACGCGGCACGAAGTTGTTCGCGGAGGCACTGGCCAGCACGACCGCAACGACCGCCGAACGCCAGCGCGCGTTCGCGTTACTGCCGAAGATCAAGAGCGAGGAAGCGGGCCAGTTACTCGATTCTTGGGCGGAGAAACTCGTATTGGGGGACGTCGCGCCGGAGCTTCAACTCGATCTGATCGAGGCGCTGAAAGCGTCGCCATCGCATCTACGAGACAAGCATCGGAAGCAGTTTGAAACGAGCCAACCGAAAGACCCACTCGGGCGTTGGCAAGTGAGTTTGAGCGGCGGAAATGCCGACCAGGGGCGCGAGGTGTTCTTCAATCATGCGTCGGCACAGTGCGTGCGTTGCCACACGGTTCGCGGCAGTGGCGGCGTGGCTGGCCCGGAGCTAACCAAGGTGGCGGACAAGTACAAAGAGAAGTACCGCGAGCATTTCCTCGAGTCGATGATCCTGCCGAGTGCAAAGATTGCCGAAGGCTTCGCAACGGTGACGCTCACGCTCATCGATGGCCGCGTCGTGGCAGGCACCGTGCTCAAAGACGACAAGAAGAGCGTGACGATTAAAGACCCCAACGGCAAAACCATCACCGTGCCCACCGAGGATATCGAATCGCGAACGATCCCGAATTCGGCCATGCCCTCGGTCGAAAACACGCTCACCCCGCGCGAAGTCCGCGACCTCGTGGAGTATCTGACGACGCTGAAATAATCCCGATGTCATGCCGTAACTACGAGGGGTTTTGCCATGTTCACTCGCCGTTCGTTTCTTGCCACGAGTGCCGCCGTCGTCGCTTCGCCATTTGCCGCGGCCATCGATCCGGTCAAACGTCCGGGGCTGAAAGCGGACATCAAACTCGGCGTCGCGGCGTACGGCTTTCGGCAACTGCTCGACCTCAAGAAGCCGACGATCACGCTGTTCGACTTCATCGACATGGCCGCCGATTGGCCGGTCGATGGCGTCGAACTGACGTCGTATTATTTCGCCGAAACGACCGATGCGTATCTGAACAAGTTGAAGGCCCACGCCGCGAAACGCAAACTCGCGATCACCGGCGTGCCCGTTGGGAATAACTTCTGCCTGAAGGACGACGCGAAGCGAAAGGCCGAGATTCTGAAGGTGCAGACCTGGACACGGCACGCGGCGGCGCTCGGGGCGAAGACGGTTCGCATTTTCGCGGGGAACCTCGAAAAGGGCGAGACGTTGGAAAACGCGCAGTCGCGCGTGATCGCCGCGATCGAAGAATGCCTGCCAGTGGCCGCGAAAGAAGGCGTGTTGCTCGCGCTCGAAAACCACGCCGGCATCACCGCCACGCCGGAACAATTGCTCGCGCTCGTGAAGCCGATTCAGAGCGACCACCTCGGCGTGAACATCGATACGGGTAACTTTCACACCGCCGATGTCTATGCCGATGTGGCGAAAATTACCCCGTACGGCGTGGTTTGCCAAGTGAAGACCGAGATCGCGCCGCCATCGGGCCAGAAGCAAGAAGCCGACCTCGAACGCATGATCGGCATTTTGAAGACGGCCAACTTCCACGGCTACGTGGTACTCGAATACGAAGCCGCCGCCGATGCGAAAGTGGCCGTGCCGAAGTATCTGAAAGACCTACGGAAGTTCATCGGTTAGTCGTTTCGACTTCGCGCGTTGTCACATGCACTTGCGGACGACGCCGACGAGGATGCCGAGTATCTGTACGTCTTGTAACTTCGGGTCGACGCGGATCGTGGCCATCGTGCTGTTCATCGGCACGAGTTCGACGCAGTCCTTCCGCTTGTAATATTTTTTCAGCGTCATCGCTTTATCGACCATCGCGACGACCTTTTGGCCGTTGTCGGCGGTTTCTTGGCGGCGAATCAGCACGTAGTCGCCGTCGGCGATCTGGCCTTCGATCATCGACGTGCCGCGCACTTTCAGCGCGTAGACGTTGTGCATCGGGAACAGATCTTTGAGTTCCAGACGCTCGTTTTGTTCGACGGCCTCGATCGCTTTGCCCGCCGCAACGATGCCGAGGAGCGGGATGCTAAAGCCCCCGATCGAGACGCCTTCGATGGTGATGCCGCGAGACAGTTTCAGGTTGCGTGTGATTTTGCCCTTCTTTTCAAGGGCGCGCAGGTGGCACATCACGCCGTTCGGCGACTTGATCTCGAACGCCCCGCAGATGTCGCGGATCGTGGGCGGGTAGCCCATGTTCTGAATGTGCTCGCTGATGTAATCCAGAATGAGCTTCTGTTTTTCCGTCAGAGGATTCTGTTCGCTCATGGCCGTATCCGTGTGAGAGTGAGGAGCAAAAGAGGTGCCGATCCCATTGACCTGAACACCCATCGACGATGTAAAGAAGTATATTACACGCCCGTCCACTATGAAACGCGAAATGCGCGAAAAACTTCGCTTTCTTCATCGGAAACGTAAATTAGTGCCGTCGAACCGACTGTTGACCTGGCCCGAACGGGAGATCGCGTGGAATCCGAACGCCCGGTTTGGTTTGCTGAGGCCATGAATGGCCTACTGAACGAGATCGAACTTGCTCCGAGTACGATTGCGGAGGCGGTCCGCGACCTAATCGCCGGCCGCGTCGACGATGCCCATGCGGCGAGTTTCCTGACGGCGCTTCGCATGAAAGGCGAAACGGCGGGCGAAATCGCCGGGGCGGCGACGGCACTTCGCGAGCAGATGATTCGGCTCGAACCCAAGTCACGTCCGGTCCTCGATACGTGTGGCACCGGTGGCGACGATAGCGGCACGTTCAACATCAGCACGGCATCGGCGCTCGTCGTGGCGGCGGCGGGGTTGGCCGTCGTGAAACACGGCAATCGCGCCGTATCGAGCCGCTCCGGAAGTGCCGATGCGTTTCGCGAACTCGGTCTCGCGATCGACGCCGGCGTCGAGTGGTCGCAACGCTGCCTGGACGAACTCGGCTTCGCGTTTTGTTTCGCGCCGCACTTCCATAGCGGCATGGCAAATGTGGCGAAACTGCGGCGGAATCTCGGCATTCGTACCGTGTTCAACCTGCTCGGCCCACTCGCGAACCCGGCCTCGGCGGAGTTCCAACTCCTCGGCGTCGGCAAACCGGAACTGCTCGACCCGCTCGCTGGGGCGATTGCGAAACTCGGCACGACGCGCTCGGTGTTAGTTTCGGGTCACGACGGCCTCGATGAAGTCACACTCGCGACCGCCACACGGGTGCGAATCGTCGAAGGCACGACGATCGAAGAGCGCGAATGGCACCCGAACGACTTCGGTTTCCCCATCGAATCGCTCGATAGTATTCGCGCCGAAGACCCCACCGCGAGTGTGGCGATCATTCGCTCGGTGTTCGCAAACGAAGACGGCCCCGCACGGCGGATCGTGCTCGTCAACGCGGCGGCGGCGCTTTGGACCGCGAACAAAGTGGCCACGCTCAAAGACGGCGTGGCACTTGCCGAATCGGCGATTGCGTCGGGTGCGGTGCGAAACCTATTGGAACGGTTGAGCCAGATGCGGTAAAATGCGGTTTCGCCCTACTCGCACGGATACCGTCATGCCGCGAAAAGTCATCCTGATCGCCGATCCGGGCATCGATACCGCCTTCGCGATTGCGCTGGCACTTCACGACCCGAGCCTCGATGTCGTGGGACTGATCCCCTGCGCGGGGAACGTCTCGGCCGAGCAGGCGTCGGCGAACGTGCTCGTACTCATCGACCAACTCGAACCGCATAAGTGGCCGCGCACCGCCACCGCGTTGCCGATGAAATACGAGCGCGATGGTACCGCTCTCCACGGCCCCGGTGGCCTCGGTGGCGTACAGTTTCCCGTCACCACGAAGCACCAACACCCGACTGCCGACAAAGCGATTATCGACCTCGTTCGGCAAGATCCGCGCGAAGTGTCGGTCATCTGCCTCGGCCCCGCCACGACTTTGGCGCAAGCGTTCATTCGCGATCCGGAACTGCCGCGGTTGATCGACCGCGTCGTGATCGTCGGCGGTACGCACCGCGAGCCGGGCAATGCCGCACCGATGGCCGAGTTCCACTTCTGGCTCGATCCCGATTCCGCACGGCGCGTGTTGCGTTCTGCCGCCGACCCGATCTTGATCCCACTCGATGTCACGCGGAAATTGGTGTTGTCGCCGACGGAGTTGCTCGAACTGCCGAACCCGGATTCGCGAACCTGCCAGTTCTTGCGGAAGGTCGTGCCGTACGGCATCCGCGCGAGTTCGCACCTCTACGGCATCGAAGGGTTCCACCTCAAAGACGTGCTCGGCATCGCGGCACTCGCGCTACCCGGCTCGATTAGCACGCAGCCCAAAGTCGTCGATGTCGAGACGAAAGGCGAACTCACCAGCGGCATGATTATCGTCGACGAGCGAAGAGGCAGCAGTGCCACGTCGAATTGTTCGTTCGGCATGGGAGCCGCGATCGGCGAAATCCGCCAGTGGATCGAGCGCGTGTTGAAGTCCGCGCCGTGATGTGTTTTGTAACCACAGAGTCACAGAGATCACAGAGATGGAATAGGAAATGGGCAGCTACTGCTCATTCTTACTCACAACTAACCACTAATCACTATCCACTACTATCCAACAAACACGCCACCCGTGAATCCGCTAATCGAATCGAAGTCGAACTGCGTCGGCGGCGTGCCACTTGCAGCGATGTTCGCGCCCAGATAACCCGTCACGCGGCTACCGGCCCCACTACCGGAGCCTACGACCAAGTCGGCTTTCGTGTCGCCGTCGAGGTTCTTCACTGCGACGCGAATGCCGCCGCGACTATCAACGTCGCCGCCGAAGAAGTTCGCGAGATTCACGTAGTCGTTGGTCAACAAGCTCTTGCCGTCGAACGCAAGCACGCGCGGGCCGCCACCCGGTCCGCCACCTGCGATCAAGTCCGCGAAGCCGTCGCCGTTGATGTCGCCCGCCGTCACGAAGATACCGTTGCGTAGTGCTTGTTCAAACGCGAAGAAGTCGCCGAAGATTTTCACGGGCATCGTCGCAAGTGACTTGCCATCGAACGCTGCCACGCGCGGCCCGCCACCGAAACCCGCGACGACGACGAGGTCTGCGGTACCATCGCCCGTCATGTCCGCAATGGCGGAACGCGCCCCGCCACGGAAGCTCGTATCGTCGATTCCGAAGAATGCGGTCAGTTTCGGGAACCCCGCCGCACCGCTATAAATATCGACACGTGGCCCGCCGCCTTCATCGGGTGTGATCGCCAGATCGGGAATGCCATCGCCGGTGACGTCGCCTGCGGAAACGTAAACGCCGCCTTTAAACGAAGCCTCAAACGGCGCGACATCGAACAACACTGCCTGCGATTTGCCATCGAGAACCAACACGCGAGTCGCGATCCCTGGCCCCGTGCCGACGACGAGATCGGCAACACCATCGTTGTTGAAGTCGGCACTCGCGGTGCGAACGCCCCCCGTAAAATTGCCAAAGGGCGCGATGGCGAACCGTACCGATTTATCGGCGTTGTATAGTGTTGCGCTGCCCGCACCCACATCAGCACCGACTCCAAATTGCGGGAACCCAACAAGGACGGGTTTGACCGTTCCTGGAGGCGGTGGCGGCGGTGGAGGCGGCGGCGGTGGAGGCGGTGGTGGTGGTGGAGGCGGTGGCGGAGGCGGCGGTGGCGGTGGTGGTGGTGGAGGCGGTGGCGATGTTGGATCGACTGTCACCGTGAAGGTGTCGCTGGCGCTGGCTCCGTTTCCATCCTGCACGAATAGCGCGATCGTGGCCGTGCCACTTTGACCGGCTACCGGC
>JAYSKW010001028.1:0-4739 GCA_043726085.1 Limnoglobus sp. | reverse complement strand
GGTCCGCGATCCCTGCGGGTGGAGAATAGCGGGATTGGAACCCAAAGCGAGAATGGCGACAAGCCCAAGTTCAAACCGCATCATTTATAGCGTCTTCTGACGCAGGACATCAGGACATCTATACAAATCTCGGCTGACAAGCACCACTCGGTTACGCTTCGACTACGAAGCGCAAAGCGAGAAAATAGAATCAACTCATCCGCTCCATGTATAGTACCCAATAACCTGCGAATTTTCGGGAAGGAATCGCTTGGCGAACATCCTCATCATCGACGACGAAGAATCGATCGCGTGGGCGTTGCGTCGTGCCTTCGAGCGTGCGGGGCACGTCGTGGCGGTGTCGTCGTCTGCCGAAGATGGTTTCAAAAAACTCGCCGCGTTCCCGCCTGCGTTGGTCTTTCTCGATGTGCGCTTGCCGGGAATCGATGGACTGAGCGCACTCGGGAAGATGCAGAACTTCGCTCCCACGGCGCGGTTCGTGATTATGACGGCACACGGGAATCTGTCGACCGCCGTGAAGGCCGTCGAAGCGGGTAGCTTCGATTATTTGGCGAAGCCTTTCGATCTCGTACAAGCAATCGATACCGTTCAACGAGCGCTCGCATCGCAAGACGCACCGACTGAAACGACGACACCCGCAACTGTCTCCGAAGAAATCATCGGCCACTGCCCGGCGATGCAGAACGTCTTCAAGCGGATCGCGATGGTCGCCGGCACCGATGCCTGCGTGCTCATAACGGGTGAGAGCGGCACGGGTAAAGAACTCGTTGCCCGCGCCGTCCACGCAAACAGCCCGCGTAAGGACAAACCGTTCTTGCCGGTTCACGTCGCGGCGATGAACCCGAACCTCGTCGAGAGCGAGTTGTTCGGTCACGTGAAAGGCGCGTTCACCGGTGCCGAACGTTCGCGAACGGGGTTACTGTCGCTCGCCGTTGGCGGCACAATCTTCCTCGACGAACTCGCTGACATCCCACTGGCAGTCCAAGCAAAACTACTGCGGGTGCTGGAACGGCAGGAGATTCTGCCCGTCGGCGGCACGCAAACGGTGCCGGTGAATGTGCGAATCGTTTCGGCGACGCACGCCGACCTCGCGTTGGCGGTTCGAGAATCGCGATTTCGCCACGATCTGTTTTACCGGCTGAACGTGTACCCGATCCATCTACCGCCACTGCGCGAACGCGGTGGGGATATTGCCGTGCTGTCGCAGCATTTCGCCGAGTCGATCTCGCGGCAACCGGCGACGATTCCCACCGACACGCTGAAGGAACTGCAAGATCGCGTCTGGCCAGGTAACGTGCGCGAGTTGCGGAACGCCATCGAACATGCCACGATTGTCGGTCGCGGTGGCCCGATCCGCCCGGAACATTTGCCCGCGGCCTCGAACGAAAGCGTACCATTTGCGTTCGAGCAAATCGTGAAAGAAGAAATCCGCAAGTGGGTGACCGCACGAGTGACACTGGCCGGAAAGGACGAACCGAGCGAACTGTACCAATCGCTGATGGACATCATCGAAAAGACGTTGACGGCCGAAGTGCTGGAGCGAGTGAACGGGAATCGGCTCGCGGCGGGTCGCTGGTTGGGCCTCGCCCGCGCCACCGTGCGAAAGATTATTCGCAAACACGACCTGATGCCGAACGCCGAACCCGACGTAGGCGAGTGAGAGTTATCGAGGTCGCCACATCCTCTGGATGTCGCTCGGTCGGGATGCCGCCATGTAAACCCATTACTTACCTGATGTTGAAGACACAATGCGTGGGTTATTCGATTCCTTGCCCGAACGCGAGTGGCGTCACGATGCCGCAGTCGAAGCCGCCAAACTCGGTCTCATGAAGTCGCTTGTTATTTTTCAATCTTTTCGGGTTTGTCCCGGATGGGTACGGAATGTAGACACGGCTGGAACGACGACTGCCGAAGGCGGTCGGAGTGCAACCCGTGGATGAGTTTGCAAATGGGGACGGCCTCCGATGCAGGAAGTTCCACGGGTTCCGCTGCGCACTAACCGTACTATATTCCGACATCCCTCCGGGGAGTTCCGATGGTTATCTGTCTCGGTTTCGTTACGCGGCTTCACCAGATTGGTAGGTTAAGAGAAATAAAGAAGCGATTCCACGGACCTGAAAGGTTACATTAGGTTTTGCGGAACGGACTACCATTCCACACTTACCACAACACTCAGGATGAACGCACGTGGCGAACCGATGGGCCTTCCTTGTTGGCGTCGAAAAGTGTCTTCACCAGGAGGCAGGCGATCTGCCGTTTGCCGATGGCGATGCACAGGCGATCGCGGTGGCGTTGCAGGTTGCGGGGATACCGAAGTCACAGCAATTGGCTTCGATCGGCACGATGGCCACGAAGTCGCAAATCGAATCGCGGTTGCGGTTGCTGAATAAACAACTGAAGAAGGGCGATGAGGTCATCGTGTTCTGGGCCGGGCACGGGCATACCACCGATGGCCATGGCTACCTCAATTGCTGGGATACGCTCCCCGAAGATGGCGATGACACCGCGATGTCATTCGCGGATTTATTTGCGACCGTGACGGCAACCAAGGCCGTATCCTGCACGTTTCTCCTGTCGGTCGATGGCCTGGATGCGGACGAACTTCGCGAACGATTTGCGTCGTCGGCGAAGGCGGTGGTGCTGTTGGCCTGCGAGCCGGGGCAGAAGCCACTGGCGGCGGGGAAGGGCGGGTTGTGGTCGCAGTTGCTCGTCGATGCGTTTTCCGGCCGGGCACGCAAAGCCGCCGATGCGAAGGAAATTTTAACGGGACTCAGCCTGCAACTCTACATCGAAGAGGAACTCCCACGGCTTCTGCGTAAGCACCTCGAAGGCGGCGCGCGGCAGTCGCCGATCCTGTTCGGCGAACAGAATGCGGCCACGGTGCTCGCCGATTTCTCGAAGCTGTGGAGTGGCACCGCAGACATGCCCGTGCTCGATGCCGCCCGGTTGCGCCGCGTGTTGTTCCGCTCCGAAAGCACGATGAAGGTGCGCGAACTCACGAACTTCCGCAAGTCGTTTCAGGTGCCCGATAACGCTAGTCCGTCGTCGCGGAAGTTTATCACGCGGATCGCATCGGATGACATTCGTGCGGAACTCGATCGAGTCTTTGATCTGTCGCGAGAACAACTCGGGTATAAGCGAAAAGACCTGGAAATCTCGGTCGAAACCGATGGTACGGGGTATCTGCGTACGCCGGACTTCGAGTATTCGGTGTTCGTCGATCTCGACCCGGAGGAGCCATCGCGGGTGATTTGGCGGCGCGAAGCGGGGCACTTCACCGATGCTGAGTTTCTGCGCGGCCCGAACTTCGCTGCCATCTTCGGGACGATGTTCGACAAGCTCGTTTTTGAACTCGCGAAACCGATCGTCGTCAACGACTTCATCGACCGCCTCGAAGACGAACCGCCCGCCGGAATGAAGCTCACCGCCGACAGCGATGGCCGTTCGTGCCACATCGCGCTGAAAGGCATCGCGGGTTTGATTACCGTGCATAGCCACTCGGTGACGATCGGCGGGCGATCCTCCGATGCGAGCGGGTTGCTCGATTTGTTCCTGCAATTCATTCGGAATTTCGGTACACTCGGCGAACCGATGGCGATTGGTCCCCGACCGGGGGATTGACGCCCAATATGCGGCACACGCCGCGAACTCTTTTCCACGAGGTTTTCATGCGACGTTTCGTTCTCTCCACGGCACTCTTGGCCGCGTCGTTTTCGGCAATGGCCGAAGATGCCAAACCGAAAGCGAAGGCCGCGCCCCGCATCGCGATCAGCGAGCCGAACGATCTGAAAACCGACGCCGACTACGCCATTCAGGGCGAGTACCTGGGCGACATGGAGCATGACGGCAACAAGTTCACACTCGGCGTACAGGTGATCGCCCGAGGGAATGGCAAGTTCGCACTCGTCGGGTACAAAGACGGCCTACCCGGAGCAGGCTGGGACGGCGAAAAAGTCAAACTGCAACCAGTGGCGGTTCGCACGGACGATAAAGTCGTTATCACGAAATCTGCAGAAGATACGGAAGCGATTGGAAGTATCGAAAAGGGCGTTTTGACACTCGAAGCCAGAGGTGCCAAAGGCACGCTGAAGAAAGTCACGCGCAAGTCGCCGACGCTGGGTGCGAAGCCCCCGGAAGGCGCACACGTGTTGTTCAACGGCGCGTCCGACCTCGATAACTGGGATGACGGCAAGCTCGCGGTACTGTCCGATGGCAAGTTCCTTGCCGCGACGAACCCACGCAGCAAGAAGACCTTCCAGAGCTTCACCGCACACGTCGAATTCCGACTCGCGTGGATGCCGAACGCAACCGGCCAGGGCCGCAGCAATAGCGGCGTGTACGTGCAAGACCGCTACGAATTGCAAGTGCTAGACAGCTTCGGCCTCAGCGGCGAAAACAACGAGTGCGGCGGTTTTTACACGATCAGCAAGCCGAAGGTGAACATGTGCCTGCCGCCGATGGTGTGGCAAACCTACGACATCGACTTCACCGCCGCCACCTTCGACGCGGACAAGAAGAAGACCAAGCCCGCCATCGTGACCGTCAAGCACAACGGCGTCATCGTGCAAGACGCACTCGAATTGCCGAAGTTCACGCCAGGTGGCAAGTTCGGCGGCGAAGTCCCCGAACCCGGCGCGATGTTCTTCCAGAACCACGGCGACCCCGTCGTGTTCAACAACGTGTGGGTGGCGGATAAGAAGTAAGTACGACACGAATTCAGACCATCGACTGGCGAGCGG
>JAYSKW010001027.1:0-4036 GCA_043726085.1 Limnoglobus sp. | reverse complement strand
ATATCCGGATGCAAACCCGAAGCCGTGGAGGCACGCGATCCCGAAACTCCGAAGGACAAACCGTACGACGCTCCGGATTTTGCGGGAATCAGCACTTGGGTGAACGCGAAAGCCCTGAAAATCGCCGACCTTAAGGGCAAAGTCGTCATCGTGCATTTCTGGACGAACGGCTGCATCAACTGCGTCCACAACTACCCGCACTATCGCGCATGGACCAAGCGTTACGCGGAGAATACAGATTTACAAATGATTGGCGTTCACACTCCGGAGTTCGATGGCGAAAAAAATCTCGACCGCTTGAAAGAGCAGATGAAGAAACACGAACTGACCTTTGCAGTCGCCGTCGATAACGACATGTCCACCTGGAAAGCGTGGGAGAATCAGTATTGGCCAGCGATTTATCTGGTCGATGCAAAGGGCAAAGTTCGCAAGAAACACGAAGGCGAACTCGGTGCGGACGGTTATAAAACCATGACTGCGGCGATCGATGCCTTGGTAAAAGAAGCGGCAAAATAAACGGCAGGTATTTGCCAATTGAAAGGGATCGGCTATGCCACCGGAAAAAATTCCTTCGCGGGAAATCACGCCGCCGGAGTTGTATTTCGACCGTCGTACGATCGTGCGGGCGGGGATTGCGGCGGCATCGGTCGGCCTGACGGGCTGGATGTATCGCCAGTTCAACCGACCCGGCTTCATGAACGTCGAGATGCCCGAGATTCCCGGCGTCATCGCGGCCCCCGAGACACCCGAAGCCATCGCGGCCGGGTTCAATCTCCGCGAAGAGAAAACCTCGCTAACTAGCGTCGGCAATTACAACAATTTCTACGAATTCACGACCGACAAAGAGGACGTGTCGGCCGCCGCCGCTCGCTTCGTGGCCAAACCATGGCAACTCGAAGTCGGCGGGATGGTCCATAAACCACGCACGTTCGATCTCGACGATCTCATGAAACTGTACCCGCTCGAAGAGCGGATTTACCGGATGCGCTGCGTCGAGGCGTGGTCGATGGTGATCCCGTGGGTCGGTTTCCCGCTATCGAAATTGCTGTCGTCGGTCGAACTGATGGGGGATGCCAAATACGTCGCGTTCGAGACGCTGCACGACCCCGTTCGGATGCCCGGTCAGAAGAACGCTGTCCTCCAGTGGCCGTACCTCGAAGGGTTGCGAATCGACGAGGCGATGCATCCGCTGACGCTGATTGCGGTCGGACTGTACGGACGGGAATTGCCGCCGCAGAACGGTGCGCCGCTACGCCTCGTCGTGCCGTGGAAGTACGGCTTCAAGGGCATCAAGTCGATCGTCAAAATCACGCTCGTTTCGACGAAGCCGACGACGAGTTGGAACCGCAACGGACCCAGTGAGTATGGCTTCTTTGCGAACGTGAACCCGGAAGTGCCGCATCCGCGCTGGAGCCAATCGACCGAACAGCGCATCGGTGAATCGGGCCGTCGGCCGACGCTGCCGTTCAACGGCTACGCGGACCAAGTTGCGAAACTGTATACCGGGATGAATCTTCGCGAAAATTATTAATCGACTTGCAATTCGACTTCATTAGAGGTGGTGAATGAAGGTTACGAGTTTTGCGAAATCGCTGGTGGCGATCAACTGTGCGGTGCCGGTATTTCTGCTCGCGTGGGATGCCACCCAAGGCCGCCTCGGAGCGAATCCGGTCAACTTTGCGATTCGTACGACGGGGTTGTTATCGCTGATTTTCCTGTTGCTTTCGCTCGCCATAACGCCGGTGAGTCGCCTCGCCGGGTGGAGTTGCCTCGGCACGTTTCGCCGTATGCTCGGCCTGTATGCATTCGCACATACGGGCATTCACTTCCTCCTCTTTTTCGGCCTCGATCGCGAAGCGAATATCGGCAGTACGCTATCGGAAATCACCATGCGAACGTACCTGATGGTCGGCGTCCTCGCGCTGATTCTCATGGTGCCGCTGGCAGTCACGTCCACGAATGGCATGATTAAAAAACTGGGGCCGAAGCGTTGGAAATTACTGCATCGCCTCGCGTATCTCATCGCGATTGGTGGCGTCTTGCACTTTGCGATGCTCGTGAAGGCGGACCTCGATCGGCCGATTGTTTTCGTGGCGATTCTCGGTGTGCTCTTCGCGTACCGCTTGATCGCGCACTACCTGCAACTGCGTGCCGATTCATACCGGTTGCGCATGGTCGCACCCGTCGCGGTGTCAACTGTGCGGCCGAAGTTCTGGACGGGCCAACTGCGCGTCGCTCGGATCTTCGATGAAGCCCCCGGCGTTCGCACGTTTCGCCTCGTCGCCACCGATGGCGGGCGGTTGCCGTTCGATTTTCTACCCGGCCAATACCTCAATCTCTCGTTCACAGTTGACGGCCAAAAAGTCAATCGGTCGTACACGATTGCCTCGTCGCCCACGCGCATCGGTTCGTGCGAAATCACGGTGAAGCGCGAGGAGTTGGGGTTATCGTCGCGGCATCTGCACGATGCGATCCGCGAAGGATCGACGATCGTGATTTCCGCGCCGGCGGGCAAATTTGTCTTCACCGGATCGGAAGCCGAGAGCATCGTCATGGTCGCGGCGGGTGTCGGCATTACGCCGTTGATGTCCAAAATTCGCTACCTCACCGACATCGGCTGGCCGGGCAAAATCGACTTGCTCTTCTCGGTGAAAACGGCGAACGATATTATTTTCCGCGAGGAATTACTGCTTTTGCAGAAGCGTTTCCCGAACTTGCACGTCACCGTCGCCCTCACGCGCGACCCTGGTGCGCAGGGGCCGTGGCAATCGGGTCGCATCACGGCCGAGATGGTTCGCCGGGCGGTGCCGCAGATCGCGATGAGTCGAGTGCATTTTTGCGGGCCGTCCGAAATGACGGGGCCGATGCGGGAAATGCTCGTCGAACTCGGCGTTCTGGAAAAGGCGTTTTTCCACGAATCGTTCACCTCGCCTGCACGCAAGACATCGCAGGATTCGCCGACCGCAGAGCCAGCCGTGCCCGATGCCGACGCCACGCTCACGTTCCAGCGTTCGGGCAAAACCGTTGCCGCGTCGCCGACGAAAACCGTGCTCGAACTCGCCGAGGAGAACGGCATCCGCATCGACTACGATTGCCGTTCCGGTATCTGCGGGCAATGTAAAACGATGCTCGTCGAAGGCCGCGTCGCGATGGCAACCCAAGATGCACTCGACCCGATCGACCGCTCGAACCAGCTCATTCTCAGTTGTCAAGCGCGCTGTCTCGACGCGGTCGTCGTCGATGCCTAGCTCCGCCATTTCAGGATGAACGAGAGAAACAGGACAGTACGGGGAGAAGGAGTCGAACCTTCATTAGCGGAGTCAAAGACCGCTGGCCTACCGTTAGCCGATCCCCGTGTCTGCATAAAAGCTGTGGCGGCAGGACTCGAACCTACATATGGCGCTTTAACAGAGCGCTGCCTTACCGATCGGCCACACCACAAAAAAACCGACGGCTGGACCCCTTACAAGAAAGGCCCAGCCGCCGGTCGATGCGTCGTCATCGTTGCCGATGAGAACATCATCCGTCGGGCGGCCCGCAGATATTCTGCTGGCAAGTATTCGTATTCTGTGTCATGGCATCGCCTTCGTAAGTGTTGCCAAGAGTGAGCGAGCGACGGGTGAGAAGGTTCGCGCCCACGTGACGCGGATCGCCTCGGTCGCTATATTTTTTGCATGAGTACACTGTACCCGCTGAAATTCGAGCCGATATTCAAGGAAAACATCTGGGGGGGCGACCGGTTGCGGCCGTTCCTGCGCCGCGACCCGGTGATCGCGCCGACCGGCGAAGCCTGGGTCGTGTCCGATGTCGATGGCAGCCTAAGCACAGTGTCAAACGGACCACTGGCGGGGACGACGTTGCGCGCGTTGTTGGCCACCGATGCCATCGCGATTCTCGGCACGGCGAAGCCCGTCAATGGCCGCTTTCCGCTACTCCTGAAGTTCCTCGATGCACGGCAAGAACTCTCGGTGCAAGTTCACCCGACCGACGAACAAGCCCACGCGAAAACACCCGGCCAGAACGGCAAGACCGAAGC
>JAYSKW010001026.1:0-1777 GCA_043726085.1 Limnoglobus sp. | reverse complement strand
CCGGCAGAAGGAAGCTGCGGGATGAACCTCGATAGTCTGCTCCCCAATCTCGGCGAGTGGCTCCGCGGCAACGGCCCCGAGTCCGATGTCGTGGTCTCTACGCGCATCCGCCTCGCCCGCAATCTCGCGAACTGCCCGTTCACGAATCGCGCCACCATTCCGCAAAAAGCCGAAACCGAAGCGAAGATTCGCGACGCCGTCAGCAAGGCCGAACTCGCCGGAAAATTCACCTACGTCGACGTCAACAAACTCGGCCCGCTCGACCGGCAATTCCTCGTCGAACGCCAACTAATTAGCCGTGAACTCGCCTCGGTTCTCGAAGGGCCGCGCGGCGTCTCGTTCGACGAAGCCGAATCGATCAGCCTGATGGTCAACGAAGAAGACCACCTCCGATTGCAAGTGATGCGTAGCGGCCTCGCGCTCGATGAAGCGTGGACCGAGATCGACCGCGTCGACGACGCCATCGAAGCACGGCTGACGTACGCATTCCACGATCAATTCGGCTACCTGACCGCCTGCCCCACCAACGTCGGTACCGGAATGCGGGCGAGCGTGATGTTGCACCTGCCCGCGCTCGGGCTGACGAAGGAAATCGAAAAGCTGTTCCGCAGTTTGCAGAAGATCAATCTCGTCGTTCGCGGGCTGTACGGCGAAGGTAGTCGAGCCAGTGGCGACCTCTACCAGATCTCGAATCAGGTGACACTCGGGAAATCCGAGGCGCGGGTGTTGCAGGAAATCCGCGAGGTGATCTCGCAAATTTTGCAGTACGAACGCCATGCCCGGCAGGTGCTGTTGAAAGAACGCAAACAGGCCGAGCAAGATCGCATCGCCCGCGCCATCGGCACGATGGGCAGCGCGACGATGATTACCTCCGACGAGACGATGGAACTGCTCTCTGCCGTGCGATTGGGCATCAGTTTGCACCTGCTCGACGACGTTCCCGCAACCACCGTGAACCAACTGTTCATGCACATACAGTCCGCGCACTTGCAGAAGCTGATGGGCACGCCGCTCGATGGCGAGGAACGCAACGCCGCACGGGCGAAGTACCTCCGCAGCAAGCTCCGCGAACTCGGCGGCCCGCACCGTTCCGGGTGACCTTTGTGAGAGTTGCGAAATCATGCGCCGACCCGTTCACATCGTGCTCGTCAGTGGGTTCGTCGTCGTGCTCGGCATCTGGACGTATCTGCTCATCACGCCGCAACCGGTGCCGGAAAAGCTCTTCGATGGCGTGTCGTGGTTCGACAAAGAAATGCTCATTTTCCTGCTGGCGAAGGCCACGCACCTCGGCGTCTACGCGGTGTTTGCGGTCGGCGTCGGGCTGCTGTTCCGCACGAATTGGTGCCGTTGGTTCGTCTGGATCGGCCTCATCGTTCACGGCGCGACCACCGAGGCCACACAATATCTGCTACGCGAAACTCACCACCGCCACGGCTGCATCCGCGACGTGCTCATCGACGCCACCGGCATCGCGATCGGCGCATACGCCGGTCGTTGGTTCGTGCGAAAATTTCGTTCCGTCGGCGAATAGAGTATTTGTCGACACGCACGAAAAAGCCCAGGGACGAACGCCCTGGGCTTTCATAGGCTTTCATAGGCTTTCGATGATTTACTTCACTTCCAGCAGGATACTCTCACTGTGGCTGTTGAACTCTGGTGCGTACATGCACTGGATGTTTGCGAGGCCCGTGGGGTATTTGCCTTTGTGTTGCACTCGCACCGCATACTCGAATACATACACGCCCTTCGGCAAGTAGTCGATGAAGAAGTGCGATGC
>JAYSKW010001025.1:0-6140 GCA_043726085.1 Limnoglobus sp. | reverse complement strand
GTTGTCGCACTTGAATATTAACCACTCAAATACATAATTAGGCAATCCAAGCAAATCGGTATTTTCTCGGCACTTCAGTTTTGGTCAGATTCTATCCGCCGAATACATTGATAAGCAGCGGCACATCGATATCGGTGCCTGATCCTGTCCATTGAACAAGGTGCTACAAATGGCCAAAAGTTGGAACGACGGACTGACGGGAACGGCTCTAGATATCGCTCGCTCCGACAAGTCACCCCTGCGCGTCGTCGCCGGCCCCGGAACCGGAAAATCCTTCGCACTAATGCGGCGGGTCGCGCGTTTGCTTCACTTCAGCAACGAACTTGAATCCATCTTCCTTTGCTCTTTCACGCGCACCGCAGCCGCTGACCTCGCGAAGTCCATCGCAGAAATTGAGGCGGTTGGTGTTGAAGATATTCGCACATCCACACTACATTCTTACTGTTTCGAGGTGCTCGGCAAAACTCGCCGCGTTCCTCGTCCACTACACGATATGGAGGTTCGATTTTTACTTGAAGGCTTGAAGTGCGACTTGATCGAGACGATTAAGGAATGCAAAAAGAAACTTCATGCATTTAATTCTGGATGGGCACGTCTCCAGCATGAGCAACCCGGTTGGTGTAGTGACACAACAGACATGGCGTTCAGTGACAAATTAATTGCTTGGCTCCGCTTCCACCGTTGCATGCTAATCGGTGAAGTAGTTCCAGAGATGCTGAAATACTTACGGATGAACCCGGCCAGTCCACACCGGGGAAGCTTTAAACACGTTCTCGTAGACGAGTATCAAGATCTGAACAAGGCCGAGCAAGTTTTACTTGATTTGATCGCGGAGAAGGCGTCCTACTCCGTCATCGGTGATGACGATCAGTCAATTTACTCGTTCAAACACGCCCACCCGGAAGGGATCATCGGCTTCCCGAATCGCTACATAGGTACGCACAGCGAAGAGATGAGCGAGTGCAGGCGTTGCCCAAAACGAGTCGTAGCGATGGCGAATGCGTTAATCCAGCATAACAAGACTCGCAGCCCGCGCCAGTTGAAGCCAATGGACACGAACCCGGATGGTGAGATTCACATCGTTCAGTGGCTGAGTATGGTAGAAGAAGCACGTGGAATTGCCAAATTCATCGCAAAAAAGATCGATGCGGGCGAAGTGACAGCAGGGCAAGTACTCGTGCTTTCGCCGATACGAAAATTCGGTTACGAAATCCGCGACGCACTTAATGCTCGCAATGTGCCGGCGCATAGCTTCTTTACAGAGGAAATTTTCGATGGTGACGTGACAAAGAAAGGTGTCTGCTTGGCTTCCGAGGCATATTCAGCCCTTTGTCTGCTGGCCGATCCGAGTGATATCCCATCGCTTCGGGTTTGGATCGGCCTTGGCGCGGCAGACCTAAAGCGTCCAGCATGGGATGCAATGCGAGCATATTGTGAAGGGGGAACGGACACGCCACGTCAAGCGTTGGAGAAAATGGAAGCCGGTGAGCTGGTCCTGCAAATCAACAAGACTTCACAAAAAAAACTCGTGGAGCGATACAAACAGTTAAAGGAGAGACATGCAGCGTTGAGCGGGCTGGGTGGAAAGGAACTCTTTAAAACAATGTTCCCGGCGGACAATAAAGCCTTTGAATCGCTTCAGGCACTTGCAGACACGATCAAAGATGATTGGGATACGAAGAAAGTGTTTGAGACTGTTTCTACGTTCATCTCCCAGCCAGAAATGCCAACGAACACTGATTATGTCAGGGTGATGAGCCTGCACAAATCCATGGGCCTGACTGCGGAGTGCGTTATTGTGACCGGCTGTATCGAGGGTGTGCTGCCCATGATCGACCAGGAAATCTCTATCGTGGATCAGGAGCGAGACATGGAAGCACAGCGCCGACTGATGTACGTAGCTATTACGCGGACGAAAAGAATCCTGATGTTGTCTAGCATCTTGTCAGTGCCAAAGTTTTTGGCGTATTCGATAAATATTCCAGCTGGTGGCAAATGCATTGATGTAGTCACTCAGACTTCACAGTTTCTTGACGAACTTGGACCAGCTGCACCGGCACCTATGCTGGGTAATATGTTGTAGGTTTCTGTCCATTACTGAGATCGCATCTTTCCAACGCGCGAAAACGATGTCCGGCAAGGATCATTCATGCGAATTCTGTTGACCAACGACGACGGCATCTATGCACCGGGCCTGCATGCGTTACGCATGGAGTTGAAGAAACTCGGCACCGTGACCGTCGTGGCACCCGCTACCGAACAGAGTGCGGCGGGGCACTCGGTTACACACTTGGTAACGGATTCAATTTCATACCATGCCTTATAAAAATTTGCGGTGGAGATACTGGATTCGTGCTAAGGATTCGCCATGTCGAGCCGACATTATCTCGTTCGCGAACGGACCTGGGTGAACCCGGCGGATTCGTTCTACTGGTTGATTCCGGAACGCACGGAAGTCGTGGCGACGTTCGCGCACTACGAAGAGGCAGTCGCCGATTGTCGCCGTCGCGAGGAGGAAACACGGTGGCCGGTGAACCCGTTTCGCTACGGGGGTACGATGTTTTATCGGTCGTCGCTCGATGCGCCGCGGCTGCACGACTGGTTGCTCGACCACGGCATCGAACCGCCGGCACGGACCGACGAACGCGATCCGACGCCCCTCGAATGGGAAGAGTGGTGGTCGCAGAACATCGGCACCTTGAGCGACTCCGAAAGCGTGACGGTCTGGGAAGTCATGGATAAAGTGCGATTTTTCGACGTGGCCGACGAACCGGCCCGCACGAAGGCGTACGTGATCGTGCAAATTCAATTTACCTCGGACGACGAAAACTATATCGAAGCGGATCCGGAGGGTGGCAAGATTTCGTTCGCTTTTTATGAGAAGAGCAAGGCGGATACACACTGTCGACAGCAGAACGCCGAGCGTCAAAACGAATACGAATCGCCCGACTTCGACTACGTCGATTACGTCAATCGCGTTGGGGAACTCAATGGCGAGCAGATTGCTATCGATGAAGCAATCTATTTTGAAGTCCTCGAAGTTCCGCTAGAACCGGGTTTGAAGTCCGAATCGCTCTACCTCGTCACGCGGGCCTGCATCGGTAACGCCGGTTACACCATCAATCAAATGGGTGCTAATAACGGTTCGCGGGTTCCACTAAAAGCGTTCGCGAACCGCGCGGATGCGGACGTGTATCGTGCGGAACTCGAACGACGGGCGTGGCGGACCGTCAATCCGTTTCATCTCGCTTGTGGGGAATCGAACTGGGCATTCGCAGCGTTATTCGATGCGAACGACGACCGCTTGCCGAACGGAATGAGCGAACAGCAGATCGTGTTGGCCGTGCAGAAACTCGGATTAAACGCTCCGCGTTTGGTGGATAACGACATCAGCGGAGACTGGGTCGGCTGGTGGGACGCGACCGCTCCGCTGCTCTCCGACGAACAGTTCGCGGAAATCTGGAACATCTTCAGTGGCTTCCGGTTGTTCGAGGTCGTCGAAGTGGAAGTGGGCTGAACGTTACGCCATTCCTTGGACTTGTCGCACGGCGATTTCGGCGACTTTCCGCACGAGATCGGACGAATCCGATAGCGCGTCTTGCAAATAGGGCAACGAGGATGCGGCATCTGGCCCGATGCGACCGAGCGCTTGCACGGCGTTGGCGCGGGTCGAATCTTCTGGCAGTTGATCGCCAGGAGTTGGCGTAACGACGGTGGCTGGCGTCTGATGCGCACCCGATGACCCGCCGGGAATTCCCCGCCCGCTCGATTGCGTCGTTCGCAAAATGTCGATGAGCGGTTGCACGGCGGCGGCGGCGGCTGGCCCCATCCAGCCGAGCGACATGGCGGCTTCGCCTCGCACGAACGGGTCGTGGTGCTTCAGGTGCGTGATGAGCGTCGGGAGCGCCGGGCTGCCGATCTGGCTGAGCGCCTTAGCCGCCAACCGGCAGAGTACGATGTTCGTACCGCGCATCGCTTCGGCCAACGACGGTATCGCCGCGGTCGCCGCGGTGCCCATCGAACCGAGCGTTTGGGCGGCACCCGATGCCGTGCGCGGGTCTTCGTCGCGGAGTGCCGCGCAGAGATCGTTGGCGACATTTTTGGCGAGCGGGCCGAGTTTGCCGAGCGCCCAGACGGCGTTGCGGCGGACGTATTTATCGGGATGTTTCAGCATTTGCGCGAGTAACGGCAGTGCGTCGGGGCCAATCTGGCCGATCGCCTGGGCGGCGGCTTCGCGAACTTTCGCATCGTTATCGTCGAGCGCTTTGGCAAGTGCTGTCAGGGCATCGCGTGCGGAACTGCCGAGTTTGCCGATTGCCCGGATTGCACGCAGGCGCATGGCCGGAAAGGCATGATGGATGCTAACGAGAAGTTCGGGGAGTGGTTCATCGGCGGTGGTCATCGACGGCCTACACGAGATTCGACACGCATCACAAAACAATGGCTGAGGGCGTTGGCCACGTATTCGTTAATCCAAATCTAGTCTACTCTGTCCAACCCGCAAGTTGATTCGCGATTCTGCGGCAATTTCTTTTGCGTCCCGAGCGATTTTCGCTGCATGCGAGAAGCCGACCGCACCGTGTCCGGTATAATCATTCTTGGTGAGCGGTCGATGTTGGCCGACACCTTTCGACTGGAGTTGTGGCATGGAGCGAATTTTACCGTCGGGGTCGCGATCCCGATCGATCATGGCAGCGGTCGTGCTCGGCACGGCGATGACGGCACTGGCAACGGGCAACGTGGAAGTGGCCGAAGTCAGCCCGCGTGCAATGAACGACATTAGCCGATACTGCCAGGCGTGCTGGCGGAACGCGCGACTGCCCGCCGACCGGTGGGGCGATTGCACGCAACAGGTATTCACTCGCCTGTTGGAACGCGTCGAGCCGACGAAGTGGGAAAACGTGCTCGCACTCGAAGGCGACGAACGTAAGGAGTTCCTGCGTGCGATCGACACCGTCAAAAAGCGGACGCAACGCACGCGGAAATACCACGAACTGACGCACGATTTCGCCGATTCGCAAACCGAGGTTGCCAACGATCTCCGCGAGCGGAGGGACGAAGTCGCGTTGGCGGCACAGTCCGTGCTTAGCCCGCGGCACCAGCGGATTCTCGAACTGACCGTCGGCGGGTGGGCGGTGCCGGAGATCGCCATCGAGTTGGGCACGACGGTCGAACGGGTCAGCGACGAGAAGTATAAGGCGATTCGTAAACTGCGGGCGCATTTCGGCGTAGTGTAAGGTTGCAGGATGTGCGATTTTCTGCCGCGAGGCGGAACGATGGGAAGGAATTTCCTAACCATCGTTCCGCCTCGCGGTTCACCGTTGTATCCAGGATTTGAGAATGGCCGACGCGACGACTCTTCCTTTCACATCGGGCACGCCGACGGGAACGCTCGGTAGTCGCACGTTCCTCGGGCTGCTGGTGGCGCAATTCCTCGCTGCGTTTAACGATCAGGCGATTCATGCAGCAGCGATGTTCTACGCCATCAACACGCAAACGATGAGCGAACGCGATGCGATCTCGCTGATGCCGATCCTGTTCTACGCACCGTGGGCGATCTTTTGCACTGTGGCCGGCTGGCTGGCGGACCGTTACTCGAAGCGTAACGCGCTCGTGTTCTGGAAAGTCGCGGAAATCGGCATCACCGCAATCGCGCTCGCGGGCTTTTACCTCGGTCGCCACGGCGAACCGACGCTCGGCCCGTGGCTCGTCCTTGCTACCGTGTTTCTCATGGGCACGCACTCAGCGTTCTTCGTTCCCGCAAAGTACGGCGTGATGCCGGAAATCTTGCCGCCCCACCTGCTGTCGAAAGGCAACGGCCTGTTGGAATCGCTGTCGTTTCTCGCGGTGATTCTCGGCACAGTGTCCGGTGGCATCCTTTCGTACCTGTTCCTCGGGAACGAGTACATCATCGGCGTGATCCTGCTTGGGTTGGCGATCGTCGGTGCGATTGCGAGTACGCTGATTCGTAAGATGCCCGCCGCGAACCCAACCCGCCCGTTCCCCGCATACGTTTACGCACCGATTGTCTCGAACGTGCGTGCCCTATTATCGGACCCGTATCTGCGGGTTGCGGCACGGGGCATTGCGTTCTTCACCTTCGTCGTCGCGTTCATGCGTGCGGCGGTTTACATGCTCGG
>JAYSKW010001024.1:0-1260 GCA_043726085.1 Limnoglobus sp. | reverse complement strand
GCAGCATAACCCGGCGGTCGAAGAACGAGGGGCATCGGCGATACTCCCAAAGGAAACAGTGCGGCCATCTTGAGTAGGGCGTAAGTGAGTCCACGCTCTACCCACCCACCCATCCCTGGACTCACTCCCGAATTTCGGAACCAACCTAACCCAGCAACGACTTACGTCGGATTTTGATCGACTCGAATCACGCGGAAATCAAAGTTTCGCTGGTCCTTTTCGTCAAAAACGCAACTTGGCATTGAACCGTGCCATTTTGTAGGTCGCTGCCATCGCCTAACTCAGAACATCATAAGAGTCGTTCGCGCTTCCGCAAAATCCACTCGACACCGAATAGCATCAGTATTAACGCATACAGCCCCGCGTGGTTCCAGATCGGCACCGGCGGGCACGGCTGGTTCAATGGCAATCGCGTTGTCTCGGGTAGTTCGTCTAACAGTTTCTCGTAATCGAGCAGCGTATAAAATTTACCGCGAGATTCGGCGGCGGCGCGGGTCATGTCGGCCACGTTCATTTCTAGTCGCGTCCGCTCGCCGGGTGGCGGCAGTACCTTTGCTTCGGCTTTCGGCGCGGTGCCGGGCCATTCGGGTTCGGTCAGGCGAAAGCGATATTCGCCCTCCGGGGTACGTGCGAGTGTGCCTTGATACGTCCCGCGACTGCCTTCGACTTTGCTAAGCGGCATCGACTGCGTTTCGCTATCGCCGATCGGCGGCGAACCGTCTTTAAATCGTAGCGGGGCACGTTCGATCCGCACTTTCACGGTCGTCGCTTCGGGGGCCGGAGCATCGTCGGGGAAGCGGACCGTCACGCGGATCGGTTCGTCGCGGCGATACGACGTCTGCTTGTCGGTTTTAATTTCCAGCCTCGAAACGCGGTTGCGCGACAGTGTGCGAATCGACTGCCGCCAGAAGCGGTTGTAATGTTCCTCGTCGCGTCGGAACCGCCAGCGCCACGTTTCGTCGAATCCGAAGAAGATCACGCGGCCCGTTCCGGAAAATTGCTGGAGCACGAGCGGGTGATTTTCGCCGTTTGTGCCTTCAGCCATTCGCTCGGGGTGGACCGCCAGAACCTCGGCGGAGAGTTTGCGAACGTAGCCACCGGCGTTCCAGAATAGCGGCTTCAAGTTCGAGAAAATCTTGTTGCTCTCAACATCGCCATCGGCAAATCGGAACAACGGATGCCCCAGCCCCGCCGGCGTCAGTTGCAGCCGATAACCGGCGGGAATCGGCTTCTCTTCGGTCGATGCCGCAGGTATGTCTA
>JAYSKW010001023.1:0-2380 GCA_043726085.1 Limnoglobus sp. | reverse complement strand
GGTTCGATGTACGGTGCGTTTCGGCCGAACGGGCCGGACATCGCCAACATGAAAATGAACATGGCGAACCTCAGCCACATGGCCGACCGCAAAAAGATGGTCGCCGGGTTCGACAACCTTCGCCGCGAACTCGATGCGAACGGTTCGCTGATCGGTGCCGACGCCCACCAGGAACGCGCCTTGAACGTGCTGACTTCGAGCAAGCTGATCGAGGCACTCGATGTCACGAAGGAAGACCCGAAAATCCGCGACCGTTACGGCGACGGCAAGCCTTACAAGTTTCAGTACGATGGTTCGCCAACGGTGAACGAGCATCTGCTGATGGCCCGTCGCCTCATTCAAGCCGGTGCCCGCTGCGTCACGCTCAGCTACGGTCGCTGGGATAGCCACGGCAAGAACTTCGACCTCGTCCGCGATCACGGTGCGAAACTCGATCAATGTCTGTCCGCACTCGTCTGGGATCTCGAACGCCTCGACATGCTCGACGATGTCACCGTGATTGCGTGGGGCGAGTTCGGCCGTACACCACGCATCAACAAGGAAGCGGGCCGCGATCACTGGCCACAAGTGAGTTGCGCCGTGCTTGCGGGTGGCGGTATCAAAACCGGGCAGGTCGTCGGTTCGACGAATCGCCTCGGCGAGTTCGCGAAAGATCGCCCCGTGACGTTCGGAAACGTGTTCGCGACACTTTACCAAAGCCTCGGCTTGAACCCCGAAACGACGACGATCCCCGACCCAACCGGTCGCCCACAGTTCGTTGCCGAGGGCGGTTCGATCAAGGAACTGGTTTGAGGTCAATACGGCACACGGATTGTGCCTGCTCCAAACGCATACGACGAATGCCGGGCTGAGCGTCGATCCGCGTGAGGATTTCGAGGTAGGAAAGTTCCTACGGACGTTCGTCCGTGGGCTTTGGGTTATCCTCACCCACACGAATCCTGACAGTCAAAAAGTCGCAGGCTTACTGTTCAGTACCGTCACCAGTTCCGCGTGCAACAGGCCATTCGTGGCGATCAGGTCCATGCGGAACGGATCGAACGGCGAGCCGTCGGACGCCGTCAGCGTGCCGCCCGCTTCTTGCACCAACAGCGCGCCCGGCACCACGTCCCACGGCCAATTGTCGTAGCACCAGTAGCCATCGAATCGCCCCGCCGCAACGTACGCCATGTTGATCGCCGTCGAACCGGTTCGCCGCAGCGATTGCGAGTGTGCGGAGACTCGCTTCCATTTCTCCAGGTTATTTAACTGCTTCTGATAGTCCGTCGGAAAGCCCGTCGAAAGCAGGCCATCGTGAATGGTGGCAATCGTACTGACGCGAATTGGCTCGCCGTTCAGGAACGCGCCGCCGCCCTTGGTAGCCGTGAAAAGCTCGTTCAGGCGCGGATCGAGCGTGACGCCCACGACGATTTCGCCATCGACGACGAGGCCGACGTTGACGCAATACGCGGGGACGTCGTGCGCGTAGTTGCCGGTGCCATCGAGCGGGTCGACGATCCAGACTGGCGGCGAACCCGCCACGGGACGCATCCCGGCGAGTGGCTTGCCGACGCAATCTTCCTCACCGAGGAACTGATGTTCCGGGAATCGACCGAGGAGATACTGCGAAATGGCTTTCTGCGAAGCGATGTCGGCATCGGTGACGAGGTCCGCCCGCGACTTCTCGCGGACGGAAAAGCGATTCCGCCAGCCTTCGAGTTCGGCCGCCCCACGACGCGCGGCTTCGACGGCGGCATCGAGCCAATCGAGCAAGAGTGTGTTGTTCATCCCGTTATGATACGAGCCACCGGGTTCATCTCCCGGTGGCTTGTCATTCATTGTTTTTTGATCGGAAACAGGAATTGTGAGATGACGTTCTTCTGTTCGATTTCGCCGGGCAGCATTTTCTCGCCGGTGATTTGTATAATCGACCAACCGCACGCATTGTAGACGATGTGCGACGAAGGCCTTGTAATTGGGCAGAAGCGTCGAAGCGTGGGAATGGCGGCATCGGTTTTGAGTCGCCCTAAGCTGATTGCGGCGGCGTAGCGGAGGTTGTCGGGTTCGACATCGAATGGCATGACCGCATTGACGCGGCCAATCAGAAGCCCCTCAAATCCCGGCGTTTTCTTGCCCTCGTGGATCAGTCCGAGCGCCCAGATTGCACCCGCGCGAATTTCGATTAGGTTCGGCGGTGTCGGAGGAATCAAGCTTTGGAACAGCTTGTCGGCAGGTTGATACCGACCCTTGCCTAATAATTGCGCGAGGAAGCTCAGTTGCTCGTCGTAGGCCTGGATCATCCTCCCGTTCATCTTGCTGTAGGAAAGTTGCAAGTACGCATACTGGCTTTCAAAGTGGTCGAAACACGGGGCGTAGGTTTCTGGCACCGCCAGCATTTGGAGCG
>JAYSKW010001022.1:0-1631 GCA_043726085.1 Limnoglobus sp. | reverse complement strand
CACGCTGCCCAATATCAAGTGGGGTTTGCTCTACGGCGTGATCCTGTGCAATGCCCGTGCGATGGGCGAATTCGGCGCCGTGTACGTCGTCTCGGGCCGCATCGGTGGGCAAACCGATACGATCCCGATTCAAGTGCAGAAGCTGTTTGACACGCCCGGGCACAACGGCCTCCCCGCCGCGTTCGCACTCGCCTCCGTCTTGACATTGCTCGCATTGGTTACGCTGATCGCGAAGGTGTTGATCGAGCCGAAGCTCCGCGAGAAGTCGGAGGGTGAAGTGGCGGCGAGTGAGTGATGCAAGTGGTAGAACCGGCCCGTTCCGAACACTTTCTCCGTAGAATGCCGAAGTTCGCGGTACGGTGAAGCCGGTGACGGCCTCGCGATTACGATACTGGAAGGGCAACGGGTTTTGCGTTTCTCACGGAGGCGGTATGGAGCCTGCGGTCGTGGCATTTTCCGCACTCGAAGAACTCGCGGCGTACATCCACTCGGTGTTGTGCGACAAGGATTCTCTCGACCCGAAGCAGACGCCGCTGTTCCGCACTCCGCTCAAGAAGCGCGGCCGGGATTGCGGGCTGGTGTTCCACGTCGAGGGGCCACGGCTCTTGCGAACGAGTGCCGTGTGGTCGGCGGATGCCGATCGAATCATCTTTTACGATTCGACCGGCACGCGGTTCCACGTTGCGGAAATTGCGGAAAGTCCGTCGCTGGAAGCGGAAGCAGTGGCGGCGTAAGCGAACCCATTACCGGTTGAACAGGAAGTCTTTGCTGTTGAGCAGCGCCCAGAACAGGTCGCGGTACACGTCTTCGCGTTTCGGATCGTCCTTGTGCAGTTTCTTCACCACGTCGCGCTCGGCCTGAGTCGGCAGCCGCGAGTAAGTTCGCAGGAATAACGAGTCGAGCAGCTTGTCGTCGTCCTTCTCCGCTGCCATCGTCTTGACCAGCCAGCCGGCGGCGTCGGGCACCTTCGCGTTCACCACGGCGCCGCATTGCAGGTGCAAGACTTGCGGTAGGTTCACGTCGCCGGTGCGTTCGCAGGCACACGCCGTGACGCGATCGGAGCGGCCGAAGGTCCGCAGGAAGTACGACGCCGAACTCGGATCGGGCACCTGCATGGCCCGCGTGCCGCTCGGGTAGCCTTCGAATTTCTCGGGCACACCGGTCGCGTCGCAGATGGCGTCAAGCATCACCTCGGCCGGCAATCGCCGCGCGTAGTAGTGCGAGTAGAAGCGGGCGTCGGCTTCGTTCCCGGGACGCGTCGATGCGGAAAGCTGGTATGTCCGCGATGCCAGGATCACTTTCATCAAATGTCGCAGGTCGAACTTCTGGGTCGCGAATTCTTTCTTGAGCGCGGCCCACAGTGCCGGGTTGGTCGGCGGGTTCGTGGCCCGCAGGTCGTCCACCGGTTCGACGAGCCCGACGCCGAGGTAGTGCTTCCACATGCGGTTTATCATCGCCCCGGCGAAGAACTCGTTCTTCGGATCGGTCATCCACTTCGCCAGCACCTCGCGCGGATCCTGATCCGGCGGAACGTCCGCCGGCGTGCGATCGAGTGGCTGCGCCTTCATGAACATGCCGGTACGCGGCTGCGTCACGCCCACCGGGTTCTTGTTCTGATTCGCATCCGGATG
>JAYSKW010001021.1:0-4515 GCA_043726085.1 Limnoglobus sp. | reverse complement strand
CACTCGTCGTCGGTAATATCACTGGGATACGGTTGGCGTTCGGTGCTCATAGCCTATTCTACCGCCACCACTCCCGTTAAGTGCATAACAGGCTCTAGGATTCCCGCGTAGCCGCAATTTCACCCATCGTTCGTGCACGGATTTTAGCTTGTGGAGCCTTTCTACGGGATAAGTGTCCGGTTGGTCGTCCACGAGTTTGTGATGGACCTTGCAGAGAAGCAAAAGGTTAACATAACCGTCGAGGTCGTTCTTTCCTACGCCGATCGCGCCACGAGCCGCCGTCGGTTTTTCGCCGATGATATGGCACTCGTCACCGACGACCGATTCCGCATCGTGCGGAGTACGTTCCTTGATAAGGAGCCGGCGGCAGAACGCACAGAGGTTCCCGGATCTGGCCCATAGCATCTTTCGCGTTCGGTCGGAAATCGCCATTCGCACCTCTTTAATAAGATGATACTGCGTCTCGCTTAGATGCGGATAATTGTAAGTGACTAAAGTGCTTTAGTCTGCCTTGAGGTCATGATGGCCAGACGTGTCCGTGATTATTGCCTGAACATTCGCACAACGAGTTGAGCGTATGGCAAAGACTGTTAAAGCACGATTGCCGCTGGATTGCTCCGATGAGGACATCCTCGCCGTCGCCTGGCAGTGGACCGACCGGCTGGTAGCCGAGGACTACGCCGGAGCGTTCGGCATGTTGCACCACGTGGTGACCTACCCCGGCAAATCCTGGGTGGATAGCGCCGCTGAGTTGCGGGCGTGGATCGTCAATTGCGGCACTGACGAGCCAATCGCGGGCGAGCCAATTTGTCGGGTGACGCCGTTCGATTCGGCATCGGGGGAGATGCCGCGAGGTTACCTCTCGCTCGTGCGCCGCGAGGGCCAGGAATTGTATCCGGGGTGCCGTGCCCGCCTCGACTGGCCGCTCCCGCTGAACGGCGCATGGAGCGACCTCAAAGCGAGCTTCGATTTGGTGCATTTTCGCGGAAACCTCGCCTTCGTACTGGTGGCGCTGCGCGTACCATGAAGTAGAGGGAATCACCTGATTCTGGCACCGCCGTAGGCAGTTTACACGGGCATTTGCTTCAGCGAAATCGACATGGCAAATGTTGCAGGCAGAATGATGTGAAGTTGGCCTTTCTGTCGTATTTCCGCGAAAACGATCATCCGATTTCTGGTACCTACTTGCTCCACTCCGTTTCGGAGAGGCCAGCCTTTCGGCCTGAAGGGCCGGTTCTTTCAGCCCAGGTCGGAGCGAGCACAGCGAGCGGAGGCCTGGGAAAGCAAGAGAATCTACCCAGGCCTGCGCTCGCTGCGCTCACTGCGACCTGGGCTTTAGGAACGGACCTTTCAGGCCCGAAAACCACGACGCACAAAGGTTTCGATGACGAGAATTCCCACATCGGAATGACGCATCTATGCCTTTGCCAAAACGGGTAAACCAGAACCGAGATAACAATGAAAACCCGTCAAGAGCAACTTCACATCACTTGGGGGCCATACGACCAAAACATGGAAAGGCTCATCCTCATCGCGGCGGTAGCGATCGCGGTCGGCGTGGCGACGCCCCCTTACTCGAAAGTGGTCGCCAAGCTCGCTGCTAGTGGGGTGGAGTTGACCTGGCTCGGCCACATCGGAGTGTTCACTTTGGTCATCGCGGCAGGGCTGGCCGCACTGGCAATGGTCTGGGCGTTGTTCCTTGCGGTCGGTTGGGTCATCGAACGTGCCCGCCGATGAGGCTTGATTTCCAATCGTTCTCGGCGAGCGGTGTGTGTAAGCACCCTGATTCTGCAGAACTCCCCGATCTCGATCTGGAAGATGTGGCGGAATGTCTACGCTTTCGCCAATGATGGACTCCGATGAGCCAAAGTCGTTTCGCACGTTGAAGGGCTACTTCGATGGCGAAGAACCCAGCGCAGCGAACTACTTCTGCTTCAGTGCAACGCTACGCATATTTGGTGACGGCCTTCCATTTGAGGAGATCGCCCAACGGCTCCGCGTCCAACCGACACGACTTCATCGCAAGGGTGAACGCCGCACGCCAACATCGCCCGGCTACCGTGAGGATGCATGGCACTTTCAGCCGGAATTGCCTGAAACCGAACCGCTGGAGCGCCACATTGAGGCGATCTGGAGCGTCGTGCGACCCGAGGTGGAATACCTCAAATCGCTCAAAGAACTCTTCAAAGTGGACGTATTCTGCGGGTATCGTTCCAATTGCGACACTGCGGGTTTCGAGGTATCTCATCAGTGCCTGGAACTATTCACCGCGCTGGAGGTGCCGTTCGGCGTTTCCGTGATTATTGCCTGAACATTCGCACGAAGAGTTGAGCGTATCACTACTTCGCTTCGGTTTTCCCGAATGGGGTCGTAGCGTCGTCGTCGTTACCACCCCCGCTCGCGAAGAATGGGGGAAATCCACAAAACTTTCAGTCGGTTTTTTCATTCACCTCGTGCCACTCAAGCGATACAGCGCGATGCCTTTTCGTGTGGCGATAGTCTCGAAGTGAATGTTGCGCAGTTTCAGTTCTGCGATCTGCCAACTCGATGGCACCCCGAAATAGTAGGTTTCTTGCCCGTCTTTCGACATTTTCTCGATCTCTTCGAGCGACACCACGGGCACCGGCGCGATGCGCATCAGCGACAAAATCCCGCGATCGACGGTGTCCGATTTCGCGTACTGATACGCCTTCGCGGGGTCGGCCAGGAACGCGAACGCATACGGCCGATCGGCGTAATAATGCCAGAATCGGGCGAACTCGAACGGCGACTCCACGAGTACGGTTCCGCGCGATACGTTCGCATCGAACAGGTCGATGGTTTCCGCAATCTCCTTCGCTTCCACGCGGAAATAGTTCGGCCCGTCGCGCCACTGCCCGGCCGCGCCGGTGATCGCGAAACCCGCTGCCGCAACGAGACACGCCCACCTCGAACCCGCTGCCGTGCGGCCTATGGCGAGCGCCGATAACCCGGCCAGACCGAGCATCGATGGCACGATGTACCGATAGTAAAACCCGCCCGTCAGCTTCGCCCCGATCGCCACGCCGAGTACCGGCCCCGACGCGATGGCGACGAGTGCCACGACTTCCCACACGGGATAATTCGCTTCACTTTCATTCTTAGATCGCGAACCGGCGAGCGCGGCGACGACCAGCGCGAAGGCAGCGGGCAGAAGCACATCTTTGGCGATTAGCGCTTGCGTGGTGGTATCGACGGCGGCGCGGGTGAATTTGACCTTCGACCAGAAGCCCGCAGCGTAACTCTTGGCGGGCGAACCCCAGAGCGGTTGGAGTGCCACCAACACCATGCCCGCACACGCGAAACCGAGTAACAGCCCGCGATCGACCCGACGCCGAGAGAGGCACCGCACCGCCTCGGCGAGGAAGATCCCCGCGATCGGCACGACGAAATAATAGTGCGTGAGTAGCCCCAGCCCCAGCGCCGCACCGAAGCCGAATCGCCAGCCGCGATGGACTTCAAACTCCGTGGCACGTTGCCAGCACATCATCGCGAGTGACGTGAAGCCGATCAGCAAACCGTATGGACGGGCTTCGAGAAAGTAGATCCAAACCGGCGCGGTGATGCCGACCATCGACAGCGCGAGTAACCCTTCGGGGAAGCCGCGACGCCTTCGCACAAAAACATATATACACGCACAACCGAGTAAGGCACCGAGTAGCGACGGCAACCGCACCGCCCACTCCGATTCGCCGAAGCACTGCACGGCCAACCACGTGAGCCAGTACGAAAGTGGCGGGTTGAGATCGACCCCTGCCGCGAGGTTCGAGACGAGCGACAGCGGCGAACGCGCGAGGTGTAGCGTGAACAGTTCATCGAAGAGAAACAGCCGTTGTACCGACATGCGCAGCACGTTCACCGCCAACGCGATGAGGTAGCCGATCACGACGAACCACTCCACCAACGCCCGCATCGGACACCCTCGTACACAACAGAGAACCGTGCCCTGTCGGCTGCACTCGATCATCATGTTTGAAGACTCCCGCCGTGACAAGCCCGGAGGCTCGTAATCCGAACGTCGCGGCAATTCGATGGAACTCTCGTAAAATGACTTTTTGCGTTCCTTCTCCCGTATCAGGTGGACCTGAAATGCCTCGCGTTCTCATTGCCGACAACCTCGAAGCCGCGGCCGCCGAGACGCTCAAAAAGCTCGGCGTGTCGGTCGATCATCGCCCCGAACTCAGCAAGAATCCGGCCGAGTTGAAGGCGGTGTTGCCGACGTACGATGCGGTGATCGTGCGTTCGGCGGCGAAGATTACGGCGGAGATGCTCGAGAACCCCGGCAAGCTGCGGGCGATCGCGCGGGCCGGTGTCGGCGTCGATACGATCGACGTCGTGGCGGCCACCCGCAAGGGCGTGATCGTCATGAACACACCCGGCGGCAACACGGTTTCCGCCGCCGAACATACCATCGCGCTGCTGATGTCGCTGTCGCGGCTCGTTCCGCAAGCCGACGCCACGATGAAGGCGGGCAAGTGGGATCGCAGCAAGTTCGTC
>JAYSKW010001020.1:0-3951 GCA_043726085.1 Limnoglobus sp. | reverse complement strand
CGCTCGTCGTCGATCAGCGCGGTTTCAGTCCGCGTCGCTTCGGTGGAACGATCGACATCGGCTCGGTCGAAGTCGGTGCCACGGCAACGGTCGTGCCGTTGTTCACGCTGCTCGCAGCCGGTACGACCGTAAACACGAACAAACTCGTTCAGTTCACCAGCACCGCGCCGAACATCATTCAGGCCACGATCCCGGTCACGGGCCTGGCGGCTGGCGACACGCTCCGTGCCATCGACTTCCGGCCCGCCAACGGGTTGCTCTACGGTGTGGCGGCACCCGCGACGAACGACGCATTGACGCTCTACACGATCAATCCGACAACGGGTGCCGCAACGGCAGTCGGTGCGCCCATCACGGGCCTGCCGGTCGGTGCGGCCATCGGCATGGACTTCAACCCGACCGTCGACCGCATTCGCATCGTCGCCGATAACGACGATAACCTCCGCATCAACCCGAATACCGGTGCCCGTGCCGATGTGGTCAACGACACCGATCTGAATCCCGCTGGCACGACTATTATCGAATCGGTCGCGTATACGAACTCACTGCCGGGCGCGACCACGACGACGCTCTTCGCGATCAACCAGTTCACGGATCAGCTTGCACGAATCGGCGGCATCGATGGCGCGCCAAGCCCGAATGGCGGAGTCGTGACCGACGTCGGCTCGCTCGGATTTAATGTCAGCGGCGCGTCGGGTTTCGATATCGTCGGTACTGCGAACACCGCGCTATCGGTCATGCAAGTCGGCAACGTCACGTATCTGTTTTCGGTGGACCTCACGACCGGTCTCGCCTCGGCGGTCGGCACAGTCGGCGACGGAACGATCGAATACGGTGGATTCACCGTGATGCCGAACACGCCGAGTGTGTCGCTCAGCATCGACAATCCCACGATCGCAGAATCGCCGACTGGGGTCGCAATCGTCACGGCGACGCTCAGCAACCCGTTCACCCAAGACGTGACCGTCAACCTAACGTTCGGCGGAACCGCAGCCGCCACGGACTTCGCCGCCACCGCGAAGTCGATCACGATCCTCGCCGGTCAAACGACGGGCACGATCACGATCACCGGGGTCGACGACAATATCGACGAATCGAATGAAACCGTAACGGTGACGCTCGGTGCGATCGTCAATGGTACGGTCGGTGTCCCCAACACGGTCAGCACGACGATTACCGACGACGACACATCGACGATCTCGATCAACAGCGTGACCGTGGCCGAAGGGAACGCGGGAACGACCGCATTCACTTTCACGGTTTCGCTGTCGAATCCGAGTGCGGTGCAGGCATCGGTGAACTTCGCCACCGCCGACGGGACGGCGACGATCCTCAACAACGACTACGCACTTGCGAATGGAATCCTGATCTTCGCTCCCGGCGTCGTGACGCAGACGGTGACGGTGCTGGTGACGGGCGACACGAACATCGAAACCAACGAGACGTTCACGGTCAATTTGTCCGCCGCCGTCAACGCGACGCTCGGGACCGCCACCGGCACGGGAACGATCACGAACGACGACAGCGCGCCGCCGTCCGTATCGCTGAGCATCGCACCCGCCACAATCGCCGAAGCGGGCGGCGCGGCCACGGTGACCGCAACGCTGAGCAGCGTTTCGTCTCAGGCCGTCACGGTGAACGTGATCCTCGGTGGAGCGGCATCCTTCACGGACTTCGCCTCCTCGGCCACAACGATCATCATCCCCGCCGGGCAACTAACGGGCACAATCACGCTCACGGCTGTCAACGACACGACCGTCGAACCGAATGAAACGATTACGGTGACGCTCGGCACGATTACCAACGGAACCGCCGGTTCGCCGAACGCGGTGACGACGACGATCCTCGACGACGACCTGACTCCCCCACGCGAAGTGCTCGTCAACGTGCCGCAATTCGGAGTCGGTGCCGATGTCGGTGGCGGCTCGGCCACGCTGTTCAACGCGGACAAATCGGTACGCTATACCGTCGCGCCGTTCGCAGGGTTTACCGGTGGCGTTCGCACGGCGGCCGCCGACTTCAACCGCGATGGCATCGCCGACCTCATCGTCGGCACCGGGCCAGGGATCGCGACGCGCGTACTGATTCTCGACGGCAAGACACAAGCCGTGCTGTTCGATGTCGCACCGTTTGAAGCCTCGTTCAAAGGTGGCGTGTACGTCTCGGCGGGCGATGTCACGGGCGACGGGATTCCGGACCTCGCGATCACGCCGGACGAAGGCGGCGGGCCGCGAGTCGATGTGTATAGCGGGGCGGTGAACTTCCCGAAGGTCGCCGGATTCTTCGGGATCGACGACGTGAACTTCCGCGGCGGCGCACGCTCGGCCATCGCCGACATGACCGGCGACGGCGTGGCAGACTTGATCGTGGTCGCAGGCTTCGGTGGCGGTCCACGGGTGGCGGGCTTCGATGGCAAGTCACTCAGCAGCACACCGCAGAAAATCTTCGGCGACTTCTTCGCTTTCGAGCAAGCCCTTCGCAACGGTATCTTCGTCACTGCTGGCGACATCAACGGCGATGGCTTCGCCGACCTCATCGCCGGTGGTGGTCCCGGTGGCGGCCCACGGGTGTTGGCATTCGACGGCAAGAGCTTGCTCACGAACACGCAAACGAATCTCGCGAACTTCTTCGGCGGCAACGTCGACAGTCGCGGTGGCATCCGCGTGGCGGTGAAAGACCTCGACGGCGACACGAAAGCCGACCTCGTGGTCGGTTCCGGCGCAGCCGCCGGTAGCCGCGTGACGGGCTACCTCGGGAAGAACATCACCGCAAGTGGCACGCCTCCGACGACGTTCGACTTCGACGCAGTCAGCGGCTTCACCGGCGGCGTGTTCGTGGGGTAAACTACGAAAAGCCTACGAAAAAAGCCTACGAAAAAGCCCATGGACGATCGTCCCTGGGCTTTTTTACACTCACTCACTCATTCAATCGGGCTTCGATTCGTACTCGCCTTCGACGACGGCTTTCGCCCCTTCGGCATCTTCGCCTTTGAAATCGGTCAGCTTGGCTTTCTTACCATCGATCGCGAATTGGAAGCTGAACTCGAACCCCTTCTTCGGCGGGTTCGGGAACTCGCCCTTCACGGTGACATCGGTCGCCGTCCCCTTGATGGTGCCATCTTTCTCGACGGTGTACTTCGCAGCGACGGTCACGCCGTTATCGCCCGACTTCGCACTGATGGTCATCGTCTCCGGCTTGAACGCGAACTTCATCTCGAAGCCCTCGGCCTCGCGAACCCAGACCCCCGACAGTTTCGCAGCCTTCTTCTCGTCCTTCTTGTCCTCGGCAACCGCGTGTAAACCAATCGCGCCAAAGGCCACCGCCAACACGAACAACGTACGGATCATCGCAACTTCTCCATGGGAATGTGCGAGGCAAATCGCCCCGCATCAGAGTAGCTCTCCGCAACGAATTCGGGTAGGAACCCGGTTTCAATCACCTCGGTTTTGGGTAGCAGGTGGTTGCCCAAGTGACGCGAAGTTGCGGTTGACGGTGTTTTTGGGTCATCTCGGTTCGGGTTCACCAGTTTTGGCAAAGGCTGAGACGAATCATTTCGGTGTAGAAATTCTTGCCATCGAAACTGTTGTGGGTCGTGGTTTTCGGGCCTGAAAGGTCGTAACCGTTCACGGGGTATTCTGTTTTTCTGAGAACCCACTGGTTTTGTAGGTCGGGTCGAAGCTTTGAGAGGCCCGACAGTGCATTCACGCGACGATTTCAAACCTTGCGGATATTTGTCGTTGATGTTCTGTCGGTGCCCACATCGCAAAGCCTCTTCGACCACGACCTACGGCGTATGGTACGTTGAAAATACATTCTGTCGCGTGAACGGTTACGAAAGGTCGGTTCCGAAAGCCTAGAGCCTGTTATGCACTTAACGGGAGTGGTGGCGGTAGAATAGGCTATGAGCACCGAACGCCAACCGTATCCCAGTGATATTACCGACGACGAGTG
>JAYSKW010001019.1:0-6932 GCA_043726085.1 Limnoglobus sp. | reverse complement strand
TCGTCCAGGCGAAACACCGTGATCCCGCGTGCCGTCTTCTTGACTTCCGCCCCGAGATCGCGAGTCAGTTCATCGGCCACTACGGGTTCGAGTCCGGGGCAGCATCGCATACAACGGCGGTGGCGGTTTCGGCGGAAGTCAAGAAGACGGCACGCGGGATCACGGTGTTTCGCCTGGACGAAATCACGCCGGACGTGGTGAAACTGCGCACGACCGAAGATGTGTACTTGCTCGCATGGGGGTCCGATACGCTGACTTACAAGTCGTCGGACTTGAAACTGATCACGCAATGGACGGCGAAGATACCGGATTGGAATCAGCTGTTCGCGATTCACCACTCGATTCGCGGGATGCCGAAACCGAAGCCGACGTTCCACCTCGTTTGCCAGATGCAGGGCGAGCACGGCTACCGTCGCGTCGATGCCCTCGATGCGATGGCCGACGGGTTAGCGGGGAAGATTCCGCCGAACTGGGTGCCCGCCGAAGAGAACGCTTGGCTCGAAATCTGGCTGAAGATCGACGGCAAAGTCGCGATGTGCGGGCTGCGGTTGTCGGATCGCACGATGCGTCACCGGACGTACAAACTCGAACACGTTGCGGCCTCGTTGCGGCCGACACTCGCCGCCGCGATGGTGCGACTCGCGGCGGCGGCACCGGACATGGTCGTACTCGATCCGATGTGCGGCGCGGGCACGATTCTCGCCGAGCAAATCGAACTTTCGCGTCAGCGCAAGGCGGGAATTGTGACGGTGATCGGCGGCGACATCGACCCGCAAGCGGTTTATTGCACGCGGGAAAACCTTGAGCGATTGGGGCCGACGCACCTGGCACGTTGGAATGCGGTCGCGTTGCCACTCGCTTCGGAAACGGTCGATCGCGTAATCTCGAACCCGCCGTTCGGCGAGCAGATTTTGACACCTGAAGAAATCCCCGCATTGTACAAGGGACTGGCACGCGAATGGAACCGCGTACTGAAACCCGAAGGGCGTGCGGTGCTACTCGTAGCGGATCAGGATGCACTCCGCAGCGCGCTAAAACCGTACGATTGGGTGCCATCGCGCCAGTTACGCGTGCGCGTTCTCGGACAATCGGCGACACTCAGCGTCTGGCAGAAGCCGTAGTCGCGGGATATGATGTGCGAAATCTATATCCTACGTGCCGGGAGTATCATTCATGTTCGTTTACAAGTGCCCGGGTTGCGAAGCGGAACTGAAATCGAACGCGGCCCCGCCACCGGGCAAGAAGATCCGCTGCAAACAGTGCTCGACGGCATTCGTACCGAAGCCGGTGGAAGTGCAAGCCACGGCACCGGCACCGGGCAAGAAACCCGCCGAGGACGACGATAACGACATCAACCCGTACGGAGTCATCAACGAAGAAGACACCGTAGAACAGGCCGAAGCGAAGAAGAAAGTCAAGTTCGATGGCCAAGTCGACAAGAGCAAGCGGAGCGATCGCGGCCCGGCGATGTCGCTACTCGTCATGCCGTCGAACTTGCTCGTGGCCGAAGGCGGGTTCACGATCCTGATCGGCATCGTACTCACGCTGTGGGCGATCTGGCCGTTGGTCTTCACGGAAGTGTCGCCGAGCGAAGACGAAATCACCGAACAGGCGGTCTGGATTCTGCTCGGCATCTTGCTGATCGTTTGGGGCGGGCTGATCTGCCTCGGGGCGAGCCGAATGCAGAACCTCGAATCGTATACGTGGGCGCTCACCGGTGCGGTCCTCGGCATCTTGCCGCTGCTAGTCGGCATCTTCGCCATCGCGATGTTGCGTAACCCGAAGGTGATCGCAGGCTTCGCCGAAGTCGAAGGTGCGACCGACGACGAGGAAATCGAAGACGACGAAGAAGACGATGAAGACGACGACTGATTGCGAACGAACGATACAATCGACCATTGAGCCACGGGTGTCTCCCGTGGCTCGTTCTTTTCCGAGTGTACTATGCGCTATCTGACCGAGTTATTTGCCACCGTTGCCGAGCGGGTGAAGTCGCCCGTTTGCATCGCCCTCGGTGCCCCGCGGCCGATCTCGCACCTCGTCGCGGCGCTGCCTGGAATGGACATCACCTGCTTCCAGATGGATCACTTCCCTGCCGAACGGCTGAAGGAAGAACTCGTCGAGCGCGAGGTCGTTGCTGAAGTCGTTTTGGCTCCGGACTTGTGGGATTTACCGCAAAAGTTCCAGACTGTCATCCTGCCCGCAGGGGCGTATGCCGACCGCGAGTTGAAGCTCGATATGCTCGAGCAAGGTTACCACATTTTGCAACCGGGCGGGCTGTTCCTGACGCTGTCCGAGTACGAGAAAGACACGCAGTTCGCGAAGCTACACAAGAAGATGTTCGGGAAATGCGGGCAGACGCCATCGACCGAACATGGCATCGCGTTCTTCAGTACGAAAGTAGCCGACGACCGCCCGCGTCGCCGCCACGAAGTCAATTTTCACGCGAAGCACGGCGACGGCGGTCCCTCGATGGACTTCCTGACGCGGCCCGGCATTTTCAGCTACGGGCGTATGGATAGTGGTTCGCGGGCGCTCCTGGAAGTCGCCGACATTCGCGCTGGCGACCACATTCTCGACCTCGGCAGCGGGGCCGGTGCCGTCGGTTGCCTCGCTGCGTCGAAGGCCGGTCCGAAGGGCAAAGTCACCTTCATCGACAGTAATTTACGTGCCACGCAGCTCAGCGACTTGAACGCGAAAGCGAAGGGCCTGACCGACTACACCATCGTCGAGTCGGCGAAACTCGAAGGGCTGGGCATGAGCACATTCGATGTCGTGCTGGCCAACCCGCCCTACTACGGCGACTCGATGGTCGCCCGGTTGTTCGTGCAAGGCTCGCGCGATCTGCTGAAGACCGGCGGCCGCTTTTACATCGTCACCAAGATGCCAACCGCCGTCGTGCCACTGATATTCGAGTCGTTCGGCGAATGCGACGTCATCGAGAACCGCGGCTACTCAGTCGTCTGCGCGGTGGCATAAATAGTTGTTAGTGATGAGTTACGAGTGGATAGTTCAACTACACGAAAAGTTCCGCGACCGGTAGCGCGAACCCCGGAAGTAAGTCTTCGAGAACGAGCATTTGCTCTCGCTCGAAAATCTGTTGGCGTGCGTCGGGTCGATAGACGGTGACCGACTCGGTGACCGGGTCGATGACGATCGCGATCGACACGCCCGCTTGAAGATACTCGGTGGCTTTTTGCGTGACTTGCGTCCAGCGATCCGATGGCGAACGCACTTCGACTACCAGCTCAGGGATCACTTCCAGCAGCCCATCGGGCACGGGGCCATGCGGTAATCTCGCGTAACTGACGTAGCAGACATCCGGCCCACGAACTGTATCCGGATCGCGACGTAACACGACAAACGTGTCGTTTAGCAAGATATGCCCAAGTTGGTTGGCATCGACGAAGCCACCGAGCGACATCGCGAAACGGTAGCAGATTTTGCCGTGTCTTGCACCGGGCATCGCAACCTCAACGGGTAGACCCCGGACGAGTTCGTAACGCTGTTGGCCGTACTGTTCGTAGAACGCGGCCACACCCAAACGCACCGGCGGCGGTTGAACCAGAATGCTCATGTGGAATGGTCTCCAAACGATCAACTATCCACTCGTAACTCGTAACTACTGTTCCCCAAATTCTATCCCACACTCCCCTCGTGTCATAATGAAACTCGGGAAACGCGCTGCCGTGGAGTGATGAGTGGCGAGTTCATCGGACCACCCGCCACTCATCACTGGTTTCGATGTAAGCCGGAACCGAACCCTTCGGTATCTTCGTCCGTTCGGATATCTGTCACAGCTATGGGGTCTCGATCATGTTCGATTTTAGCGGGAAGGTCGTTCTGATTACCGGAGCGACGAGTGGCATTGGTGCCGTCACGGCGAAGGCGTTCGGCAAGGCGGGGGCAAAGGTCGTTGTCTCCGGACGGCGTGAGGTCGATGGCAATGCCGTCGTTGCGGAGATCGCTAAAGCGGGTGGCACTGCCACCTTTATACGGTCCGATGTTTCGGTTGAGGCCGATGTGAAGGCACTCGTCGAGCAAACCGTCGCGAAGTACGGTCGCATCGATGTCGCTTTCAACAACGCCGGTGTTGAGCATGGTGGACCGATCACAGAGTTCAATGCGGAAGACTATCACCGCGTGTTCGATATCAACGTTCTCGGCGTGTTCTACAGCCTGAAGTACGAAATTGCGGCGATGTTGAAGACCGGTGGCGGTTCGATCATCAACACCAGTAGTATTGTCGGGCATGTCGCAATGGCGGGAGCATCGGTCTACGTCGCCAGCAAACACGCGGTGGAAGGCATCACGAAAGCGGCGGCGCTCGAATATGCGAAGCAAGGCATCCGCGTGAATGCGGTCGCCCCCGGCGCGATCGCAACCGACATGATCGAGCGATTCGCAGGAACCGCCGATTCGGACGCGAGCAAGTACATCGTTGGGCTGCACCCGATTGGCCGCATGGGACGGTCCGAAGAGATTGCAACTGCTGTGCTGTATCTCGCGAGCAGCGCAGCCAGTTTCACGACCGGCACAACGCTACCCGTCGATGGCGGATTCCTCGCCCAGTAGCTTACGGTCGTTTTCCGCCTCGGCTGCTACAACAATACAACGACGATCTCTCCTCAACACCGGAGCAACAGCGTGGCTGCCGACCCTTGGTTTCAGACGTTATTCGCCAACCGAATCGGTGGCGCGAACTACGGCAAATCGAACGAGATTTACAAATTCGAGAAGATCAAACGCGCGAAACGTCAGGCGATGGCCGAACACCCGGAGCGGCAGTTACTCGACTTCGGCATCGGCGAAAACGACGACATGGCCGACGTCAGCATCCGTGCTTCGATGAAGTCCGAAGTCGATAAGGTCGAGAATCGCGGCTACGCCGACAACGGCATCGCCAACTACAAGGAAGCCGCCGCCGCGTTCATGCAGCAGCGGTTCGGTGTGAGGCTGGACCCTGTGACGGAGGTCTGCCACTGCATCGGCTCGAAGCCCGCCTACGCCATGCTCCCGGCGTGCTTCATCAACCCCGGCGATGTTACGCTGATGACCGTACCCGGTTACCCCGTGGCCGGCACTTGGACGCGCTACCTCGGTGGCGAAGTGCATCGTTTGCTGCTCAAGAAGGAAAACGGCTTCTTCCCGGACCTCGACGGCATCCCCGACGACATTAAGAAGCGTGCGAAGTTGCTCGTCCTCAACTACCCGAACAGCCCGACGGGGGCGGTGGCGACTCGCGATTTCTATCGCCGCGTCGTCGATTTCGCTCAGAAGAATCAGGTCGTCGTGTTGCAAGATGCCGCGCACATTTTGCTGAGCTACCAAGGCGAACCGCTCAGTTTCTTGCAAGTCGATGGCGCGAAAGCAGTCGGTGTCGAAGTCCATTCGATGAGCAAGGGCTTCAACATGATCGGCTGGCGGATGGGCTTCGTGGCCGGTCACGCGAAGATCGTGCAAGCCTACGCCGACGTGAAAGATAACAGCGACAGCGGGCAGTTCATGGCCACGCAACACGCCGCCGCCGCCGCACTGCGCAACCCGAATATCCCCATCGCCATCCAGGTGAAGTACGAGCGACGCCTCCGTAAGCTGGTCGCCGCCCTGCAAGCGACGGGCTTCCAATGCGAGATGCCCGGCGGCACGTACTTCCTTTACACCGCATCGCCGAAGGGGGCAGGCGAACGCAGTTTCGCGAATGCCGAAGACGCGAGCCAGTATCTCATTCACGAACAGAGCGTCTGCTGCGTGCCATGGGACGATGCGGGCGCGTTCCTGCGCTTTTCGGTGACGTACATCGCCAAAGACGAAGCCGAAGAAGACGCACTCATGGCCGAAACCGTCGCACGCCTGAAGGGAATGCGACTGCGGTTTTAGGGTGATGTTCCGAGTACCGCGTTCTTGGACAACTTGCGGATCGCAGTGATCACGAACGCATCCGCGAGCAAGTGGAATGGCACGACCCAGATGAAATCGGGTGCTTCGGTCAGGCCGGAGCCGGTCATTTTCAGCAGTTGATCGGGCGTCAGTCGATCGCGCAACAGCTCCGCGAGCACGCCCCATTGTTTCAGCACCCACTGCATACACAACAGGTGCGTAATCGCGAAGCCGATGTAGGCAAGCAGCACGAACCGCATCGCCAGGGCATCCGCACGCAACGTCGGCCGCGCCGCGAGTATCAGGATGAGCGCAAACGACGCCAGCAAATGCACCACCCAGAGCGACAACAGGTAGTTCGAGTGTGCGAGCAACGACGGAATGAGGGCGTTCGGTTCCACGATGGATTCCAGTGTGTGCAGGTAAGATGATATTAGTCCGATCCGAGTTGGAAGGAAAACTCGTTCGGTTTCGTGTAGAATTGGAGGAACGACCGAAACGGGAATTTCCTTCATGCGGGAGCCGATGCTCATGCGAGTACGAATCGTTGGTTTTGCCCTACTAATCGGGCTACTCTCTTTCGTAGCCACGAGTGCGACGGCACAGGACAAAAAAGTCGTCAAGCCGATGCTGACCGTGATCGTGCCGAGCAACGAAGCCGAGTTGACCATCCAAGCGCAAGTCATGCAAACGACGGGCAAATCGCGAGAATTCGATCTACCAATCGTCGAAGCGGGGAAACCTTACGAGTACGATTTCACGGTGAAGTTCGCACCGAATAACTACACGACGATCACGCGGAAAAAGACCGTGCAGTTCAAGGGGGGCGAATCGCCGACGGTCGATCTCACCAAACAAGACCCCGCAGATAAAGCCGTGATTCGCTTCGTGCCGACGCCGGACGACATCGTGCTCGCGATGTTGAAACTCGGCAACGTCGGCAAGGACGATGTCGTTTACGATCTCGGTTGTGGCGATGGCCGCATCGTGATTGCGGCGGTCAAATCGGGCGGCGCGAAGAAGGGCGTCGGCGTCGATCTCGACCCCGAACG
>JAYSKW010001018.1:0-4527 GCA_043726085.1 Limnoglobus sp. | reverse complement strand
TCGTCCAGGCGAAACACCGTGATCCCGCGTGCCGTCTTCTTGACTTCCGCCCCGAGATCGCGAGTCAGTTCATCGGCCACTACGGGTTCGAGTCCGGGGTGCAGCATCGCATACAACGGCGGTGGCGGTTTCGGCGGATTTTTCTTGCGAGACATAGTTGCGACCGTAGAGGCACCCTCCCTACGCAAGTCGCGCAGACGCGGTGTGAACGGGTAATATACGTTTTTCAAACATGAAGGCTCTTCGGGCAAGCGCAGGACGCGATGCGCCACTCGCGCGCGGCGCATCGGCGAACGGGACGTGAGAAATCAACAATGTCTATTTCCGCGTCGCGGTTGGTTTCGTTGCGGCGGTGTCGTTTGATGCAACCAAAAAGTAGCTGCCGATGGCGATGATTGCCAGCACGCCCAATGCAAGGATCGCGGGCAATAAACCAGAGGCTTTCGCGGTCGGCTTCGGTTGGTTCACGCCGAACATTGCGGCCATTTTTTTCTCGGTGGCGGCATCGACGATCTCGGTGTCGGACCAGCTCGGCTCGAGCGGTGGCATCGCGAACACGGGGTTCGGTTCCGGTACGGGAGGCAGTGCGGCCCGGCCGGGTAGCGTTTCTTGTAGTGCGTTGGCGACCGTCGGCTGGTTCGCACCCGATGGCGATTGCGAGGCACCCGATTGGGTGCCGAGTTGCACCGCCGAGCCACTCGGTTGATAGCTATTGAACAAGCGTGAGCCGCCGGAAACGGGGCCATTGCCACTCCAACTGTTGAAACTCACGCCGGTGCCGGGTGCGTGGATGCCGCCGTTCGATTCGGGGAAGTCTTCCGATAGCGGGACCGATGCCCCGAGCCGTGCCCACGGTGAGAGCGCATCCATCGCTTCGCGGGCGCTCCGGTAGCGATCTTCGATCTTCTTCGCCATCAATTTTTGCACGACGGCCGAAAGTTCCATCGGCACCTCGTTGTTCACCACGTGCAGTGGCGTCGCGTCTTTCATCGCGTGGTTGATCAGTTTCTGCGAGATTTTTCCACCGTGGAACGGCGCTTCACCTGCAAGCAAGTAGTACGCGGTGCAGCCGAGCGAGTAGAGGTCGGCACGGGCATCGACCGTCGAGGAATTCACCGCTTGTTCGGGTGCGAGATAGTCGGCGGTGCCGACGATCTTGGCCCCCTCGCCGCGGGTGAGCGCATCGTCGTCGAGTTCGGATCGTACGAGGCCGAGGTCAAGAATGCGAACGACACCGGTGCGGTCGAGCAACAGGTTCGCGGGCTTAATATCGCGATGAATTAGCGAGCGATCGTGGACGGCGGTGAGGCCGCTGGCCACCTGCCAGATGTAGTTTGCAGCACGTTGGGGCGTAATGCGGCCGCGCCGGGCGATGAGGTCGTGCAGCGTCACGCCATCGATGTATTCCATGACGAGATACGCAACGTCGCCGTCCATTTCGACGTCGAACGCACGCACGAGATTCGGGTGTTCGAGCAGCGCCGCCGCGCGCGATTCGCGCAAGAATCGCTCGCGTGCAAACGCATTTCCGGATCGATCCGGCGGCAGCACCTTCAGCGCTACGCGGCGCTTCATGCTCGTATGTTCGGCCAGATAGACTTGGCCCATGCCGCCCATACCGATGCGGTCGAGTAGGCGGTACTTCCCGAGTACGAAGCCACGGTGGCGGCCACGAAGCAGTTGCTCCGCTTGGAACTTCGTCAGCAACCCATCGGCTTGCAAAGTCCGCACGACGAGCGCCGGCGTGTCGAGTTCGGGGTGCGAGGCCAGAACCGCATCGAGCTGCGAATCGGACAGCAATTGGCTCTTGCGGATGATGTCGAACAGATCGGGTGTGGTGGTCGGTGCGGCCATGGCATATCCAAATTCGGCGTGGCAGAGAAAACGATGCTAAGTAGGTGCGAGTGAACGAAGAATAGGTTTGGATTCGCGTCGCGATGTGCAATTATTCGGCATATTCCGCAAAGTGGCGCAACAGTGACTGAGTTTCCGACGCTGCACTGTCGGCTTCTCGCGGGCGATAAATTCTGCGTACGGGCCGGACGAAAATGCTATCGCGACAAACGAAAAAACGCCTGCCAGAGAAATTTCTCCGACAAGCGTTACGATCCTGATCGAGGCGGTTACTTCTTCGGCGTGGCTGCGACCTTCACCACGTAACCCGGTGAGGCGTTGAACGCCTTGACAACGGTGGCATCGTCGGTTTTCCAGACGCGGACTTCGCCATCGTAGGCACCACCGGCGACTTGTTTGCCATCGGGGCTGATCGCCACCGCGTACACGAAGTCGGTTAGCCCTTGGAAGGTTTTCACGTTCGCGAGCGTTTCCATGTTCCACGAACGAATCGACTTGTCGGCGGAGGCGGTCAGCAAGATCGGCTCTTTCGGGTGGGCGACGATCTTGAACACATCGTCGCCGTGGCCGCCGCCCGCTTTGATCTGCTTGCCCTCGCCCGTCGGCTTCCAGTTCCGCAGTTGTTTATCTGCGCCCACCGAAAAACCGACCGTGCCATCGGCCTTCATCGCGACGCCGTACACGATGTTCTGATGCTCGGGGAACGTCAGTACCGATTCCTTCGCTTTGAGATCCCACACCTTCGCGGTCTTGTCGCGGCCGGCGGTTAGCAGATACTTCCCGTCGGCGGAAAGCGCGACGCCGAGAACCCAGTCGGCGTGGTTTTCCACCGTCTGTTCGAGCTTCGCCGCTGCCACGCCACCGGTTAAATCCCACACCCGCACCGTGCGGTCGCAACCGCCCGAGACGAGCCGTTTGCCATCGGCCGACACGGCGAGGCAAAGCACAGAATCATCGGCATCAAGGAATTGCTTGAGCATCGTCAGCGGGTCGTTGACACCATCGAGAATGGAAACGCCGTTCTGCATTTCCTTCGGCTTCGCGGCGAGGTCGAAGATGCGAACATCGCCTTCCTGGCCAGGCCGGCCGCCGGCCACAGCGAGTTTACCATCGGGCAGGAATGCCATCGCATACGCGCGTTCCGCACGGGTGCGAACCCGCTTCACCAGCTTCGCAGTGGCGATATCCCACACCGTCAGTTCGTGGTGCCCGCCGACAATGAGTTGCTTGCCATCGGGCGTAAATGCGAGTGCATTGACGATCGTGGGGAACGAGTATTTTTCGGCGGGAACGGGCGGTGCCCAACGAACGCGGAGTTCCTTCACGAGGTCCGCTTTCGGGGCCAGACCGGCATCGAGTTTCGCGCCTTCCTGAATCCAGCGAGCGATGATGTCCGCCTTCGCCTTCGGCACCGCTTCGCCCTTATCTCGCGGCGGCATCCGGCGTTCTTCCTTCGTAACCATCAGCGTGTAAAACTCGCTGTCGTCGTGCTTACCGATGGTGATTTGTTCGCCACCGGAGCCGCCGGCCATGATCTTTTCAAACGTGGTCATGTCGAACTTACCAGAGCGTTTCTTCATGTCGTGGCAAGCGAAGCAGTTCTCTTTGAGGATCGGCGCGACGTCGTTGATGAAGCTGATCGGCTTCGCCGCCGGCGGTTGCGCCGATGCCGATGGCCCCGCCGCAAACAACAACGCAGCCACCGCCGCCGCAGCGAGCGCACACAATATGCAATAACACGGACGCTTCATGGTGGGTCTCATTCGGGAACGAAAAGCGAGTAAAGGCAGGTAATCGCATTATAAGCGAACGGCGCGACGCAAGTAAGCCCATGCCGCGATCTTAGTGGAGAAAGTAACTCCCACCGGGATGACCGGATAAACCCAGTGGATCGTAATACTCGTATTGCCGAACGAAAAATGCCTCTCCCGCGAACCATATTCGTTTCCGTCTCGTAATTTGTCTGCACATCGGCTATTGGTAGTGTGTCGTGAGTTTTGTGTGGAATGGCAATCTTTATGAGGAGTGTATTCGTATGAATCGTCGCTTATTCCTCGCCGCCAGCGTGGGCACGATCGCCCTACTGGGGTGCGATGGCGATGCTAAACCCGGCACGCCGCCGGGCAAATCGGTCTCGACCTTCAACCCGCTCAACGTCACCGGCGACGATGCGGGCGATAAGCGTTGTCAGATTTGAAAGAATGGGGGCAGCCCAGTTGCGATCGTTTTCGCTCGCGAACTGACGCCCGCCTTGACCGGTCTGGTCAAGAAAATCGACGACGCCACCGTCCTGAATCGCCCTGCCAAAATGGGTAGCTTCGTCGTGATGCTTTCCGACGACGACAAACTCGAAGGCAAGCTGAAAGAACTGGCGGAGAAGGAAAAGCTTCAGAAGATCGTACTAACGATCGACAACCCCAGCGGGCCTCCGGGATACGACATCCAGAAGGATTCCGAAGTCACGGTCGTACTTTACGTGAAGCGGAAGATCGTAAAAACCATCGCGTTCGCGAAAGACAAGCTCACCGAAAAGGAAGTCGCAACGGTCATCGAATCGCTTGCGGAGATTCTGCCCGCGAAGTAAATTTTTACGGCTCATCCGACAAGTGCGTACTTGGCCTTGTGGATTGCGTAGATGCGTAGTTCGAAGAACTCCTGGTCGCGGTAGCCGTA
>JAYSKW010001017.1:0-10577 GCA_043726085.1 Limnoglobus sp. | reverse complement strand
GTCGCTTGCCGCTTTCTTGCAATTTCAGTGCGGTCTCGAACCGAATCAGTAACGAGCCGGGACCGCCGTCGGTGATTTTGTGTCGGCTCTTTCCCGCAGCTAACGGGCTGTCCGGCCGCAACGAAGTTTTGAACCCTGCACCCATCAGTCGGTTGTCGCCTTCGCCGGTGACGACGTGCATCTTGTCGTCGAATTTGCCTTGCACGAATAAGACTTCGCGCCCACGTCCGATTTCGCCCGTGTTCTTCATGTAGATGCTGAACGGCGTTTTGCGGAACTGAAAAATCACTTCTTCCGATGGCATCTGTTTGCCGTTAACCACTTCGCTGCGAACGAGTTGTGCCTCGAAATCGACGAGGTCATCGTAACTCTTAGCGGCCACGGCAAACAGCTTCCGCAACTCGCTGACTTCACCCGTTGCAGCCGGTGCGTTCGGCATCGGCACGACGGCTGGTGGAGCGGCTTTCGGTGCGAACGGGCTAGGCAGTTTCGGTTGTTCTTTCTCTTTCTTTTCGTCGCGTCGCTCGGCTAATCGTTCGCGAAGTGTCTTGCGATCTTCCTCCGCCGCATCGGGTAACGTCGCACGGGCCTCGACGGGGATCACGACTTGTTGTTCGGGTGATCGCGGCGGTACCGCTTTGTAATCGGTGGTATCTGGTAGGTCGCTTGCAATCGGCATTGGCACTCCCGGCGCAGAGATCGGGTTCGCTTTCGCGATGGGGGATGGCATCGCCGGTGCTGCGACTTTTGGCTTGACGGGAAGCGATTCGCGACGGATGCCGGAGCGGTTGCAACCGATCGCAATTACCGCGATAGCACAGAGCAATAAACGGCTACGGCCCATATTCGGCCTCCTGCGCGAGAACAATCAATCCTCTCGGCACGATAGCGGGTTCTGGCAACTCAGGCAACCCGAGCCAGAAATCGGTCGCGAGCGGAACATTCGTTTTCAGTCGCCAAGTTTCAAAGTGACACGTGAGATTGTCGCGAGGTGTCGTAGAATTAGCTGAGATATTTTGATGGATGACGCACCCTTTACTCAATCACACGCTCGGGAACGCTTCGCATGAACGACGTCACTGCTACTTCGGACCCGTTTACGGACCTTCCCACGATCCTCGAAAGTCGCGGGGCACTCGCAGCCGTAGATCGGCTAATCGACGGACTTCGTGCGAAAGGTGATTTCCATAACCTGTTCTATGCCATGCTGATGCGTAAGCGGGTCGAACTCGGCGTGACGCCGTTCCCGATGGGGCCATCGTCCGAACTGCCCACCCACACGCACGAACCGTACGAGAACGCCATCCGTGATGCGGCCCGGCACGTCGGCCAGATCTACTTACAGAAGAGGGACATACCGCGGGCTTGGGGCTTCTATCGGCTCATCGGCGAGCCTGGGCCGATCAAGGAAGCCCTTGCGGCTTACGTCCCCGAAGAGGGCGAAGACACCTACCCGCTCGTCGATATCGCCTGGCACCAACAGGTTTTACCGCAAAAAGGTTTCGACCTCATCCTCGACCGCCAAGGCATCTGTTCGACGATCACGACGGTCAGCGGTACCGATTTGTCGAGTCAACTGGAACTGCGCAACTACTGCTACGCCAAGCTCGTACGCACGCTCCACGAGCAATTGACCGAGCGGCTGTACAGCGATGTGGTGAGCCGTGGGCGGACCGTTGCAGCGGGCACGACGATCTTCGCGCTGATCGAAGCCAACCCCGATTTGTTCACAGAAGACACGTATCACGTAGATGTGTCGCACCTTTCCTCGGTGGTGCAGATGGGCGTGCAACTGCCAGACGTGCCGGAACTCGAATTGGCACGCGAACTGTGCGAGTACGGGCGCAGGCTGTCGCCGCAGTTCCGCGGCGACGCAGACTCGCCCTTTGAAAGCACTTACGCCGATTACCTCGTCTATTTGAACGTCGTCACGGGCCGCGATATCGAAGCGGGACTGGCGCATTTCCACGGCAAGATCGCCCGCGAACTCGAAGAAGGAAACACATTCCCCGCAGAAGTTCATGTCAATTTACTCATCCGCCTCAACCGCTTGCCCGAAGCGCTCGCCGCTGCGAAGTTACACTTCGCCCAACTGACCGACGACCGCGCTCTGACCTGCCCGAGCGTAATGGAGCTCTCGCGGCAAGTCGGCGATTACGCAGGACTTGCAGCGAACGCCAAAGCCACGGGCGACACCGTGACGTACCTCGCCGGGTTGATCGCGGCGAAGTCGTGACAGCATGGTTAAAAGCGAGGTCGCAGTTTTGCCGAAAATGGCCACCGAATAGTAGTTCCTGCGTGATTCGATTCGGCCAAAATCGGACGTAAGTCGTTGCTGTGTTAGGTTGATTCCGAAATTTGGGAGTGAGTTTGGGGATGGGGGGGGTGGGAAGTGGCGGAACCACTTTTCTGCTACCCAACATCACCGCGATTGGAACCATGCCGTCGTGACACGCGACTCGACCGATTAGATCGACCGTACGGATGCTGTAAGCGGGGCCGCGCATACCGGTTGCGAGCGAAGCCGATTCGGTCTCTTCGGGAAATTCCGTCGGCACCGCGTCAAACTGAGCGGTATAATGGATAAGCCTTAGAAAGTGATCCGGTCGAACCGAACCTGACGCCCGCATAATCCGTCTAGATGGATATTGGCACGTCCGAGGGTTCGTGGGCCGTATAATATCGTGTTTCGACTACTGCGCCCGGAACCGCACGGTCGATACTGCTTCGCTCAGCTAACCGAATACTACGTCGGAGAGACTCGATCTCTGCGTGGGGTTACCCACGGACCGCAGTTTGCGGTTCGTGCATGAGTGAGGCTCGTCTACCATCCAAAGAAAAGATGACCGGATGATCCACGCAGACGAACATACCCAGGATGTCGATCCAGATGTGGATCTCCTCGAAGACGAGGACGATACCGATTTGGACCCCGATGATGGCGAAAGCCGTGAAACGGCTACCGCTGAGGCTTCGCCATCGGATGAACCCGTTGTCGCCGATGAGGCTTCGACCGGTTCGGACGATGCGCTCGGGCTGTATCTACGGCAAATGGGTGCCATCCGCCTGCTGACTCGGGCGGATGAAATTATCATGGCCGAACGGCTGGAACGTGCCCGTCGGCGCTTCCGCAACGCGGCGATGTATTGTGCGCATATCGTTGCGCGTTCAGCTTACACACTCGAACGAGTTCACGCGGGCCACACCCCGATCGACCCGATCATCGATGTGTATTCCACCGAAGAAATGCGTCTCAGCCGGGCGCAGATTCTGTCGCGGATGCCGCACAACTTGCCCCTCATTCGCAAGCTGCTTTACGAAGAAGCCGACAGCTTCTCGACGGCGCTCCGTAACGGCGCGACACTCAACACAACGTGGCAACGCGGGCGGTTTTATCGCCTCACGAAGCTCAATCGCCTCATGGCGGAGCTTTCGCCACGGACGGAACTTCTGGAGCGCTGGGTCGATGAAATCACTGACATGGCCGACGAAATGAGCCATCTCGTAAAGGCGTTCCGCGACTCGGTCGGCGACGAACGGATGGCACGCAAGCAGAGCTTGCTCGAAGCGCAAGATAAAATTCACCTGACGGCCGACGAACTCGCGTCCACGATTCGCATTTTGCGGAAGCGTCGTGCGACGTATCAGAAGGTGCGCCGGCAACTCGCCGAGGCGAACCTGCGGCTCGTCGTCAGCATCGCTAAAAACTATCGGAATCGGGGTTTGCCGTTTGCCGACCTGATCCAGGAAGGCAATCGCGGCCTGATGCGGGCCGTTGACAAGTACGAACACCGCCGCGGTTTCAAGTTCGGTACTTACGCCACGTGGTGGATTCGCCAGGGCGTACAACGGGCACTCGCCGACAACGCCCGTACGGTGCGGGTGCCGTGCCACCAAATCGGCCTGTTGGCCAAGATGGAACGCAAGCGCAGCGAAATGACTTCGCTGACGGGCCGCGAGCCGACGAACGAGGAACTCTCGGCAGCGCTGGGAGTTACGGAAGAAGATACGCGTTCGCTGCGCGCCGTTGGTCGCCAGCCGATGAGCCTCCAAGACCCGATTGGCGGCGATGGCGAACGATCGATCGAAGACTTCCTTTCCGATCATCACGTGCCGAACCCCGGCGAGCACGTCGATGCCCGGTTGCTACGCGACCGGATTTACGAAGTGCTGCGATCGCTGGCACCCCGCGAACGCGAAGTGATCGAACTGCGTTTCGGCCTGAAAGATGGCACGCCGAAGACGCTCGACGAAGTCGCCCGGCAGTACGGCATCACCCGCGAACGCATTCGCCAGATCGAAGCGCGGGGCCTGCTGAAACTCCGCCAGCCCGCTCGGATGGGACGGCTCGAGCAGTTCACCGATGGCGACCCCGAGCACAATTAGTCACCGAACTCGTACAACAAGACTGCGCAGCCCATCCGTTCGCGGGTGGGCTTTTTTTCCCAACGCCCACCCGAATTGGGGGCCACATGAGCGACTTCACCAATCCCATCCAACGCTTCTCCGAACAACTCGACCGCCTTCCCGGCGTGAAGGAAATCGACTTCCGCATCCAGGGCGTGTACGGCATCTCCGTGGAAGAACTCGGACTGCCCGGCCCCTATGCCGACCTTCCGCACGCGGCACTCCGTCGGACCGATGGCGGACGCCCCAACGAGCGATTAGTGACGGCGGACGTGACGTTCTTCCAGAATCATTCTGGCTGGGTGGCGGTGGAATTTCTGGCGTGGTGGGTGCGCGATTTGTCGCGATCCGGGCAGGATGTGCAGATGCGCCCGATCGCGTTGCCGCCAATCGCGTGGGGAACGCAACTCGGTCGTACGCTTCGGTTCGTGATCGAATTCTTCTACGTGCTCGAAGGCGAAGAGAACGAACCGGTGTTGCAGGAAATCGACGAGTTGGCCGATTCGCTCGAAAGCTGCATCGACGATTATCGCGAGGTGATTCGCCGTCCGACCAAATCCGATTGGAAGTCGGTCGACGAGGTGCGGAAGTGCGCCGACCGCAACGACCCGGTAGCGATGATTACGATGGCCGAGTTGTATACCGAAGGCCGCGAAGGACTTCCCGAAGACGAAACCGAAGCGTTCAAGTTATACCTGCGGGCGGCGGATACGGGCCACCCCGAAGGCAAGTTGCAGGTTGGCGTCTGTTACTCGGAAGGGCTTGGCGTGCCGGCCGATCTGCCACAAGCGGCGGAATACTTTCGACTGGCGGCGATCGATGGCTTGCCCCAAGCGATGGGTTTGCTCGGACAGTGTTACGAAGACGGTGCGGGCGTCGAGAAGGACGCCACCGAGGCGGCGAAGTGGTACGCACTGGGGGCCGATCAGGAAGACCCCGTCTGCCTGGCGCAACTCGGCGAATGTTACGAACACGGTCGCGGCGTCCCGAAAGATTTCGCGCGTGCCCGCGACTTTTTCGTGCGGGCGCTCGAACAAGGCTTCGAGGAAGTTCAACCGGCACTCGCCCGCGTCCGCAAAGAACTCGGCGAAAAGTAAACGATCATGCAGAAGTCGAAAAAGTGCAACGGATAGGTATCCGTTGCACTTTTTCGTTGGCTGGACTTGACACTCGCTCACCATTCGACGCACGATACCCCCGTCTTCAGGGGGCGTTCGTGTGTCTAAAGTTCGGTCTGCGATTGCGGCGTTCGATCTCGTACCCGGCGCGGGGTTGTGCCGGTCTGCGGGCGATCCGCTATCGTGGACGGCAACCGCTTCATGCGTCGAATGGACGGCAGAAGCGGAGATGCCGGCGGGGTGGTATCGCTTTCGGTTACGGCTCAAATCGGCGGACCGGTTTGCGGTGCGGAAACGTGCTGAGTTATTTTTCGACACCGGCGAGGGTTTCACGAAGTTTGAAACCTTCGAGTGGAACAAAGCCGCCCGCGAAGATGCCATCGTGCGCTTGCCACACGCCGCGCGCGGAATCTGCGTGCGGTTGCATCATGCGGATGGGACATTTCGGCTGTTACGCTGCGAGTGCGTTCAAGTTTCCAAAGCGCGAGCCGTGGTGCGGGCGGTGCGGTTGAAGTGCCGGTTGCTTTCCACGTATCAATGCTTCTGGCCGGTCGTGCGGCGCGGCGGGCGGATGCTGCGGCAGGGGCGGTTTAGCGAGTTCGGTACGCGGATGTTGAAGGGACTATCCGATTCGCGGACGATGCGAATCGAAGTGACACGCGCGACCGAAGCCGGTGCCGCCTGGTGGCGACGCCGTGCGGCCACATCCGAAGAAATCGAGACATATCAAGCCGAATTGCGTGCGATCGCGCACCCGATGCCGATCGCCGTGCTGATACCCGTCGACCCGACGCGAACCGATTACGCGCGGCAAGCGATGCTCTCGGTGTTCCGCCAAATCTACCCGCACTGGGAATTGATCGTTGCGTGGCCGAACGCGAAACCGGACGAGAAACTGACGACGGTCGCCGGTTGGGATTCGCGCGTAAAAGTCGTTACGCCACGCGGTGACGGTGGGCTGTCAACCGCCGTAAGATACGCACTTTCGCACGTGCAATCCGAATCGGTAATCGTGCTGCCACCCGATTGGGAACTGACAGAAGCTGCGTTGTTACGCTTCGCTCAGAATGGCGAAAATCCCGCAACCTGCACCCTGCCAGCGGGACTATCGGCGACGTGTGGCGTGTTACCCGCGCTGCTATCCACGGCCCAATTACGCAAATCTGCGATAGCTCTGAACGCGACCACGGCAACGGGAGTCGTGCAGTGGGCGGCGACGATTGCGAAGCAACAAGCGACGAGCGAAATTGGCGAACCATTGCTGTACCCGATCGATGGTGTCGGGCAGTTGACAACACTCGCATCGCGTGCGGCCACGCGGCATTCGCTCGTTTTGGCTGCCGATGTCCGGGGGATTAGCGGTTGGGACCACGTTGCATTTGCGGTGCTGAAAGGCTTGCAATCGAGCGGAGTGACAGTGCATCGTCATCCATCGGCGCGCGTATTCCCAGACATGGTGCCACCCGGTACCGCGTTCGCCAGCTTCCCACGCACATCGAACGATCCGCAACTTGCGATCGCGCCGCCGTTCTTACTGAAGCGGTTCGGTATCGACCGCCGAACGGCAGCACTGACGATGTGGGAAGCCGACCGCATTCCGCCACATCTTGCGGCAGTTCTGAACGGCGCGGCGGTCGTTGTCGTGCCGAGCCAGTGGGGGGCCGATGCGTTTCGCGACTCCGGTGTGACGGCACCCATCGAGATCGTACCGCTCGGTTACGATCCTTTACTTTTCCACCCAGCCCCGCACGAACCGATGCTCTGCACGTTCGGCACGGCTGGGGCGCTCAGCGCGGGTGGCTTGCGGAAAAACATCCGGCGTGTCGTCGATAATTTTCGCCGCGCGTTCCCGACGGAAAACGATGTGCGACTGCGAGTGAAAATCACGCCGAACTGTCCACCGTTCGACATCCCCGACGATTTGCGAATCGACATTTTGCGTGCCACGCTACCACCGGGCGACGTCGTGACGTGGAACCGATCGCTGACGGCGTACGTGAATGCGTCTTACGCGGAAGGGTTTGGCTTCCATTTGCTCGAAGCAATGGCGTGCGGGAAGCCGCTGATCTCGTCGAACTACAGCGGGCTGACCGCGTTCTTCGACGACCGCGTGGGGTTGGTGATTCCGCATACGATGATCGATGCGAGCAACGAGATTTACGCGGGGCAGTGGGCGGACCCCGACGACGATGCGATGATCGCCGCGATGCGTCGCATTTATACAAACTGCGATGAAGCGCGAAGCCTCGGTGCGGCCGCAGCGGCCCGGGCGCGGCGGTTCACGTGGCGCGACACGGGTCGCCAGTTGCATCGGATACTTACGCAATACGACCTACTACCGAAGGGGTAGTCGATGGCGACCGCGATTGTCACGCTGGTGCTGAACGACGGTGACGCCGTTGGGAACGACGTTCTCGGCATGGCAAAGGCACTGCGTGCGGGCGGCGAAATCGTGCGACTGTTCGCGGAAAAATCGCGGCTCAATGAGGAAGTGTACCCACTGAGCGAATTGCGAGACTCGATTCGTGGGACCGACGACACCTTGATTTACCATCACTCGATGCAGTGCGACATGGCGGTGTCAGTCGTGGAAAGCGTGCGGGGCCGGGCGATAGTGAAATACCACAACGTGACACCGCAACGCTTCTTCAGCGGGGTCGATGCCGACGCGGTGCGTAGTGCCGAAATCGGCGTGCAACAGGCGGTGCGTATGGCGCGTGCAGGCGTGCCGATCTGGGTCGATTCGGCTTTTAATGGTCGCGATCTGGCGCATCTCGCACCTGGCACGCACTGCCAAGAACTCGCGCCGTTCCATCAGGCCGACGACTTAGTGGCCAGCTATCCGGATGCGGAATCGCTCGGCGGACTCGATGCCTGGGCAACGACGTTCCTGTGCGTCGGACGGGTGGCACCGAACAAAAATGGCCTACTCGCGGTCGAGGCATTCGCGGAATATGCGGCGAAGTTTGAACCGCAGAGCCGACTGATTTTCGCGGGCGAACATATCTACCCGGCATACTCGGAACGGATCGCGTTGCGGGCGAACGAACTTGACGTCGCAGACCGCGTGATCTTCGCCGGCCGCGTAACGGCGGGGCAGTTGAAGGCGTTGTACCTGAGCGCGGATGCGTTACTCGTGACGAGCGAACACGAAGGATTTTGCGTGCCATTGCTCGAGGCAATGGCGCTCGGCGTGCCGGTGGTTGCGGTGCCACTGACGGCGGTGCCGGACACCGCCGGGGATGCCGCATTTTACGCCGATGCCAACGCACAGGCATTGGCCCACACGTTGGCCGACGCCGTCTTCGATGGCCAACGCCGCGAGCAACACCTGCTGAACGGTCGCCATCGTTACGACCGGCACTTCTCGACCGACGCCATCCGCCGCCGCTTCGCCGAACTGCTGTCAGCGTGATGTTTGGCGTGTAATCATGATTGGTGCTGTACCAACGCGGGCTCCTGCGAAAGTGACTCATGTCGACACGCCGTTACTTGCTCGTTCGCCTCGGTCGGCTCCTCACGTACCCCGTTCGCCGTCGGTTACGCGAATTCGAGGCGATGTGCAAACGGCCCGAGGAAGTGCAAGCGGCGCGGCTCCAGCAGATCATTCGCAAACAAACGAACACCGGTTTCGGCAGCGATCACGGTTTCCAGTCGATACACTCTTTGGACGACTATCGGAACCAAGTGCCGATCGCGCCGTACGAGTACGTTGCGCCGTACATAGACAAAGTGCAGGCGGGCGACACGCGGGCATTGCTCGCCGATGCGCGGGTACACATGTTCGCGTTAACGAGCGGCACGACGGCGTCGCGGAAGCTCATTCCCGTCACGCAAGATTACTTGGACGCTTACAAACGCGGCTGGAATATGTGGGGCGTTCGCATGTATCGCGACCATCGTGGCCGCGGCATTGCGATGCGGCCAATCGTGCAAATGGTCGGCGACCCCGACGAGTTTCGCACGCCATCGGGGATCATGTGCGGCAACCTATCCGGCTACACGGCGCAAGTGCAAATGCGGCTGATTCGCCGGCTGTATGCGGTGCCGCCGATCAGCGGGAAGATCAAGGATTCCCTCGCGAAATACTACGTGGCGCTACGGTTCAGTATCGGGCGGAACGTCTCGCAGTTCATGGCAGCGAACCCGAGTACGCTCACGCAACTGGCGCGGATACTCGATTCGGAAAAGGCGTTTTTGCTGAAAGACTTGCACGACGGCACGCTGCGCGACGACCTGGATATTGCCCCCGAAGTGCGTGCGGTGCTGATTTCCAAGCTGAAACCGCAACCCGAGCGCGCGAGGGACCTGATCGCGATGGCGGGGCAGAACGGGCGGCTATTCCCGAAAGATGTCTGGCCGAGCGAGGGCGTGGCGATCGGCACGTGGACCGGTGGCAGCATGGGGCCATACCTGCGGCAACTGCCACACTATTACGGCGACACGCCGATTCGCGACCTCGGATTGCTCGCCAGCGAGGGCCGTATGACGATCCCGTTCGCGAACGGCAGCCCATCCGGCGTGCTCGATATCGCGTCGCACTACTTTGAATTCGTGCCCGAATCGGAGATCGATTCGCCGCAGCCGACCGTGCTCGGGGCACACGAAATTCGCGAAGGAACGAACTACTACATCCTACCGACGACCGCGTATGGGCTGTACCGCTACCACATCTCGGACCTCGTTCGCGTCAACGGTTTCCTAGGCCGCACGCCGATGGTCGAGTTCATCGGAAAGGGGCACCGCTTCGCTAATATGACGGGCGAAAAACTCAGCGAACACCACGTGACGAAAGCAGTGGACGCGGTTCTAAAATCCGTATCGCAGCCGATCACCGGGTACACGCTGGCTCCCGTTTGGGACGAGAACGAACCGCACTATGTCATCTTTCTCGAAGAAGCCGACACGACGAATGACAGGGTACTGTCGCAGTTCGCGCGCGGGTTGGAACGGGAGTTGTGCAATCAGAACATCGAGTATGCGGCGAAGCGGGAAAGTGCGCGGCTCGGGCCGTTGCGCGTGGCGATCATTCCAACGGGAACGTGGCAGTTG
>JAYSKW010001016.1:0-1948 GCA_043726085.1 Limnoglobus sp. | reverse complement strand
CACGGCTTCGCGGTCGATGCGAACACGCTGCCCGCGAACGTCGTGGCGACGCACATTAACTTGAACGACCACACGCTCGAAGGAATGCGAGTCAAAGATCAACCCGTATTCAGCGTGCAGTACCACCCCGAAGCTGCCGCCGGCCCACACGATAGCAGCTATTTGTTTGAAGAGTTCCGCACGATGATGGGCTGACCACGGGCGAATATCCCTCGCTGGCGCTCGGGCGCTCGGGCTAACGGGCGGGGAACACTTACTTCGCACGTGTGAAGATCGTTCCGAGAACGCGTAGTGCATCGGGGGTGGTTTTGCCGATACGGAACTCGACGAGTTGATCTTCGATAAAACTTTCCGTGGTGCGGAACGTGTCGCCTTGCCAGTGGTCGATTGGCGTGCGAAACGTGCTCCATTCCAAGCGTAACCCGGTTTTGTCGCGTGCGATCGTCGCCGTGCCGTAGGCGGGGTCTTCGTAGGTGCCCACGTAGCGATCGAGTTCGAGCGTCGGCGCGATGTCCGCACGGCGGGCGCGATTGCGGGCAGTCAACTCAGATGCGTTTTGCGCTGCCTCTTCGCGAACGACGGTTAAGAGTTTCGCGTTCCAATCGATCGTCGGCATCCCGAGCAATTTGTCGATGAGCGTGTTCGTGAGTGCCGTATTCATCTTCGTATCGTGCAAATTATTGAGTAGCGCGATGCCGAGATTTTCGTCGGGCAGTAGCGTAATCTGAATGCGGAACCCGTCGATCATCCCACCGTGCGCGACGACTTTTCGGCCGCGATAATCGTAGGCGATCCAGCCCATCGCGTAGCTCATCTGCACCGTTTCGGGGTTCAATCGCTTCAGGCTGCCTTCCATCGGCATGATCGTCTGAGGCGACTTCGTGATCGTCAATTGTTCCTCGGATACCAGGCGTTTCCCGGCATGCGTGCCGTTCGCCATTTGAAACCGCAACCACGGCACGAGGTCTTTGGCGGGCAGGTTGATCGACCCGGCTGGGTTTGGCTTTGGTACTTCGTACCACGGCTCGACGCTAATGCGGCCATCCTTTTGTTCGCGATGCCCGGAGGCACGATCCGCTGCGAGGTCTTTCGTGGAAAAGGTCGTGTGCGTCATGCCGAGCGGTTCGGTGATTCGCGAACGAACGAGTTCGTGCCACGGTTGTTCCGCGCGGTTCGTGAGTGCCTTCCCCGCAGCGAGGAACATCAATGTGGAATACTCGAAACTGCTACGGAACGGGCGATCGACGGGCAGCTTTGTCATGCGGCGAAACAACTCGGCTTCGTCGCACGGTGCACGATACCACAGGAGATCGTGACCGCGAACGCCGGTACGATGCGAGACGAGGTCGCGCAAGGTTACCAGTGCGTCGACGTGCGGATCGGACAGATGGAACTCGGGGAAATGTTTGCGAACGGGATCGTCGAACGAGAGTTTTTCTTCGTCGGCAAGCATCGCCATGAGTGTCGTCGTAAACGCCTTCGTACACGATGCGAGTGGAAAGACCGTGTCGGGCGTTACGGGTGAGGCGTTGCCGAGAGTTTTGACGCCGTATCCGCGAACGGACTCGTTTTTACCGTGAACGATTACGACGGCGACACCGGGCACGTTCCACGAAGTGCGTGCCGCTTCGACGATGGCATCGAGAGATTTCGCGTCCCACGCGGGTGGTTCGGCGGCACGGCCACGAATTGCAGTAATAGCCACAGCGATAATCAGCAGTAGAAATCGCATCGGTGTGCCCTTAACGAAACAGCCCGCACCATCGGTGCGGGCTGTGGGAATGTCGTGTTGTCGTCAGCGATTAGAGTCCGTTCGACCCGCTGAAGCCGATCTTGCCGCCACCTTGGCCGCCGAATCCGCCGCCACCCTGGCCGCCGAAGCCACCGCCTTGACCGCCGAAACCGCCGCCACCCTGGCCGCCGAATCCACCACCTTGGCCACCGAAGC
>JAYSKW010001015.1:0-1397 GCA_043726085.1 Limnoglobus sp. | reverse complement strand
CTTGCGTGAACAAGTCGAAGACGCGGGGCAACAAACCGGGCGACGCCCCCAGTTTGAATTGGAGTACCCTTGCCACTCCGCTACAGAACATCGCTGGTACATGATGCGGGTCACGCGGTTCCAAAGCCCGGGGCCGACTCGAGTCGTGATCGTTCACGACAACATCACCGCCCGAAAGCTGGACGAGGATCAGTTGCGGCACAATCACGACACGTTCTACAACTTGATCGAGAACTCGCCGTTCGGGATTTACATCGTCGATGCACAGTTTCGCATGATTCAAGTCAGTGCCGCTTCTCAGAAAGTCTTCAGCCACGTTCACCCGCTGATCGGCCGCGACTTCAAAGAAATCCTGCGGCTGGTCTGGGCGGAGCCATTCGCGAGCGAAGCGATCGGGCGGTTCCGCCACACGTTGACCACGGGGGAACCGTACGCGGCACCGAATACCATTCAACAACGTCACGATTCCGCCGACATCGAGTCGTACGACTGGAAGATCGAGCGCATCACCCTTCCCGACGGGCAGTTCGGTGTCGTTTGCTATTTCTACGACATCAGCGAGCGCAAACTGGCCGAAGTGAAGTTGCAAGAACAGACCGAAGCGCTCGCGGACTTGCACCGCCGCAAAGACGAATTTCTCGCGATGCTCAGTCACGAACTCCGCAGCCCGCTCGCGCCGATCTCGAATGCCGTGCATATCCTGCGATTGCAATCGAACGAAGATGCCAATCAGAAACAGGCCCGCGGCGTCATCGAGCGGCAAGTCGGCCAACTGACGCGCCTCGTCGACGACCTGATGGAAGTCTCGCGCATCACCACGGGCCGCGTCCATCTGCGCAAAGAACGCATCGTCATCGGCGGCATCATCGAACGCGCCGTCGAGACCGCGTTCCCCATGATGGAACAACGCCGCCACACACTCACCGTCAGCATACCCCCCAAACCAATCTGGCTCGACGCCGACGCCGGCCGCCTCGAGCAAGTCATCGTGAATCTTCTGACGAACGCGGCAAAGTATACGGAAGAAGGCGGCAAGATATGGCTAACGGTCGAGGCGAGCGGGGAGCGTAAGCTCCCTGATGTACAAACAGAATGCATCATCCGAGTCCGAGACACGGGTGTCGGTATCGCCCCCGGTTTGTTGCCCCGCGTCTTCGACTTGTTCACGCAAGCGGAACGTTCGCTGGATCGTTCGCAGGGCGGGTTGGGCATTGGCTTGGCGCTCGTTCAGCGCCTTGTCGAAATGCACGGCGGCACCGTCGAAGTGACCAGCACACTCGGCAAAGGCAGCGAGTTCGTCGTGCGTCTTCCGGTATCGAAGGATGAAACTCAGTTGAATTCATCCTTCATCCCTCATCCTTCATCATTGAAAGTCCTTCATCCTTCATCATTGAAAG
>JAYSKW010001014.1:0-1228 GCA_043726085.1 Limnoglobus sp. | reverse complement strand
CCTCGTCGTTCCGAAGGAATACGACTTCGCAGCCAAGGCCCCGCACCGGCTCGATTTCTGGTGGCACGGCCGCGGCGAGAACCTCAGCGAAGTCAACTTTATCGACGGTCGGCAGAAGTCGCCCGGCGAGTTCACACCGGCCGGCGCATTCGTGTTGCACCCGTACGGCCGTTACTGCAACGCGAACAAATTCGCGGGCGAAATCGACACGCTCGAATGCCTCGAACATGTCAAGAAACATTACCGGATCGACGATTCGCGGGTCGTGGCGCGTGGCTTCAGCATGGGCGGCGCGGCCTGTTGGCAGTACGCCGTCCACTACCCGACGCTGTTCTGCGCCGCCGCCCCCGGTGCCGGATTCAGCGAGACGCCGGAGTTCCTGAAAGTGTTCCAAAACGAGAAGGTCGAACCGACGTGGTACGAGAAGAAACTCTGGGGGATGTACAACTGCACCGATGTCGCGCAGAACATCTTCAACATCCCGACGGTGGCATACAGCGGTGAGATCGACAGCCAGAAGCAGGCCGCCGACGTGATGGCACGCGAGATGAAAAAGCTCGGCATGGATTTGACGCACATCATCGGGCCGAAAACCGGCCACAGTTACGAGAAGAACGCGAAAGTCGAACTGAACAAGCAGATCGATGCCATCGTCGCGAAGGGAAAACCTACCGTGCCATCGGAGATCAAATTCACAACGTACACGCTGCGGTACAACGAGTGCAGTTGGGTGGAGTTGCACGGCCTGAAGAAGCACTGGGAACCGGCGAAGGTAGACGGGAAGTTGGCTGACGGCGTTGCTAGCCTGACGACCGAAAACGTGACGCGACTGTTTGTCACGTTCCCGAAAGACATCACTCTGGTCCCGACGAAGACGGTCATAGACGGGACAGAACTACCCATCGTCGCGCGTCTCGACGGGAAGGGCTACATCGGCGGGTACGCCTTGATCGACGGTAAGTGGCAACAGAACCAACTGCAACTGCCGGCGTTTCCCCCGGCGAAAGTCTACGGGTTACAAGGCCCCATCGACGATGCTTTCATGGACTCGTTCGTGATGGTGCGGCCGACCGGTACGCCGATGAACGAGAAGATCGGCAAGTGGACCGAAACCGAGATGAAACACGCAACCGAACACTGGCGGAAACAGTTTCGCGGCGATGCCCCGATGAAGGCCGACAAAGACGTGACCGAACTCGACATTCAAAACAACAACCTCATCCTCTGG
>JAYSKW010001013.1:0-3342 GCA_043726085.1 Limnoglobus sp. | reverse complement strand
GGTTGCCCGATTCGAGCAAGTGCATCGAACCGCTAACGGACGAGGCCGCCCCCCAGAATGTGAGGGTCGGTACCGCAACGGAAGCAGCGAGGGCGAGATTCGGTTTCATCACCTCATCTTAGTGGGCGACCGTGCGGAACGTATGCCCCTGCGAACATTCCGTTAGTTGTCGTCGATCACTTCGCCGCCGTTCGTGGTGATGTACGCCTTCAGCGTTGCTTCTGGCGTCGTCGATTTGATGAATCGCACACTACCATCGCAGAAAGCGGCATTGAACCCGTTCGCCTGCCGTCGGCCCAGCTTCGGTAGCTTCTCGTTCGCATCGAATGGCAGATCGACCGGCTTCGTCCAGATCACCGGCTCGGCGGCTTCGACGACCATGAATGTATTCGACAAGCCATCGGTAACTCCGACGAAACCGAGTCCTTTCAAATCTCCTTCGAGCATCAGTGGCCGAATCGCGTCGCCCTTTTTGCCGATGAACGCCTGAAAGAACGTCTGGCCTTTTTCTTTCGTTTCGATGCCCGCCATCTCGAATACCTTCGGCATCTTCGCGATCAGCTTCTTGTTGTTGTCGCTATCCCACGGCTCATCGAGCTTAAACTCCTTATATAGCTCCGGTTGTCCGATGAACGGCAGAATGTGTATACGCCAACTCAGCAGCGGTTTGCCATCCTTGCTCAGAATGTTCGTCGGCATCGCGTTATGAGTGTCGTGAAATTCGTGAAATGCGAGGCCGATCTGCTTCAGGTTGTTCACGTCGCCGGCGCGAATTCCCTCTTCGGCGATGCGGTTCGGCAGTGGTGCGAGTAGCTTTGCGAATGTCGGGCCGAGGTCGGCGACGATAGTGCCGGTGGCGGTGTTGCCCGCCACTTGCGCTGTGGACTTGTCGACCACTTTCGCGAGATATTCCAGTATCGGAATGTAGTCCTTATCCCCGCCGCCATCGCCCATCAACCGCATCGTGGCGTCGGCGATTTCCTTCACGGCAAGGCCCTGCATCGCTTTCAAACCTTCTTCACCATCGGTCGCCCATTTCTTCCCGGCGAATTCCAGTTTCACAGTCGCCTTCGCGGAGTTCGCCCCGAGCGAAAGATGCATCATCGCTTTGTCGGCACGCAGTAGCGGTGCGAATTGCGTAGGAACTTCCTCGGTGAACAACCCGCGTACGAGGTTCATATTCAATCCCGCGACAATCGCATGTTCGGACGCGAGTGCCAGCACCTCGGCAAGCGGCCCCGTGGCTTTCGCTTCGCGGAAGGGTATCAGTGGGTTGCGTGTTTGCTCCTTTGGTTGATAACAAATCGTACGTTCGTCCAGAAATGCGTACGCCGTACCGCGATGAGAGTAAAAATAAGTGCCAATTTTGTCCAAATAGTCTTTGCCACCCAGAGTGCGAATGATTGCGGCTCGGTCGTATGCAGTCCGCGTGGTGATTGCGATGTGCGTATGTGGTTCGGCGTTCGGTTCGCCGGGATTGACGATAATCGACAATCGCTCGATCTGCTTGAATTCAACGCCGGTTTTGCTGATAAACGTTTTGCCGATCACGCTATCGGGCTTGCTGAGTTCCTCGCGAAGTAACTGAAAACTCGGGTGGTCGAATATCGCCGAGACTTTGATCGTGACCACGCCCATCGCGTCGCGTGGGAGCATCGCGAGTTCGGGCGGTTGTTTCGGGGCGTCAGCCGCCGGGATTGCCACCAGCGCAGTTGCCGCGATCAGGACGCCGAGTATTGCAGCCAATCGAAACATCATCGCCTCCAGGGAGAATCGAGTATCAACAAGAATTTTAACCGCAGAGTCCGCGAAGAACGCAGAGCGAAGATCAATGATTATTCTGCTCCGCGAACTGTGCGATCTCTGCGGTTAATGTTTTGTACTCTTTATCCCAACGGGTTACTTTTACCCCTGACTAACCTCAGCGTACTCTAACTTAACGAAGTTTCGTGCTGCTCGCAAGGAATACCCGATGGCAACCGTCGCAGATCTCGTGGCGTACTTTTCGCGATTCGCACCGTCCGCCACGGCGGCGGCGTGGGACAATGTCGGGTTACTGATCGGCGATACGGCTGGCCCTGCGAATCGAATCATGACCTGTCTAACGATCGCGCCGAATGTCGTCGCTGAAGCCGTGGCCGAGAACGCCGATGCGATTGTCAGCCATCACCCCGTGTTGTTTCGCGGGGTGAAAACGCTCAGTTCGCAGACATCCGAAGGGCGGTTGTTGCTGCCATTGCTGCGTGCCGGCATTGCCGTTTACTCGCCACACACCGCGTTCGACGATTGCCGCAGCGGTGTTAACGACGACCTTTGCGAACGCCTCGGCTTGATCGACGTCGCGCCGCTGCGTGTGGCAACACCCAGCGAGTTTGGCGAATACAAGCTCGTCGTGTTCGTTCCCGAAAGCGATCTCGCAACCGTCGCCGATGCGCTGTTTGCTGCCGGTGCGGGGAAGATCGGCAACTACGAGCATTGCAGTTTTCGCACGCCCGGCACCGGCACGTTCTTCGGTAACGAGGCTGCAAAACCGGCGATTGGGCAGAGGGGGCAACGCGAAGACGTGGCGGAGTTTCGCCTCGAAGTCGTCGTTCCCAAATCGCGCGTCGAGCGGGTCGTGGCGGCACTTCGCCAGTCGCATCGCTACGAGGAACCGGCCTACGACTTGTACCCGCTCCACAACCCTAACGGCACGGGGACCGGTCGCGTTGGCAAACTTCCCGTTCCGCATACGCTCGAATCGCTGGCTCAATTCACTGCCAAGGCACTGTCAGCGAGTATGGTGCAAATCGTCGGCTCGCCCGAACGACGCATCGCGCGGGTGGCCATCGCGTGTGGGGCGGCGGGGGAATATCTGCCCGATGCGATTCGCGAAAACGCCGACGTGTTTCTGACGGGCGAAGTGCGTTTCCACGATGCGTTGAGTGCCGAGGCGGCCAACATCGCGCTGATACTTCCTGGCCATTACGCCACCGAGCGACCCGCCATCGAGATGCTCGCCACGCGCCTGCAAACCGAGTTCCCCGCAACCAAAGTCTGGGCCAGTCAACGCGAACGCGATCCATTGCAAACGTTGCGGAATTAGCAATCCCGTTAGAACCCCGCGAGAAACTCGATGCCGTGATTCGACCGTTTGAAAACCAACCCTCGCTGGCGCGCTGGCGCGTCGGACTAACAATTCTGATCCTAATCCAGCGATGAAACCCGCTAGAAACGAACACTCTTGGAAGTGATCGTTACGACGCTCGCTTTGCCTCGAGTTCTTGCCAGCGTCCGTAGAGTTTCTCGACCTGTTGCTGGGCCCGTTCGAGATCGCGGCAGGCGACTTTCAGCACTTCGCGC
>JAYSKW010001012.1:0-9934 GCA_043726085.1 Limnoglobus sp. | reverse complement strand
GCCGACCCAATCAAAGAGGCCCTGAAAACATTCGGAACGCGAGTGCGGATCTACACACCGTACGGGCAACTGTTGCCGGGCATGGCGTACCTCGTGCGGCGATTACTCGAAAACACATCGAACGATTCGTTCCTCCGGCAAGGCTTTACCGAGAGTGTGCCCGAGGAACAATTGCTACAAAATCCCGAGAACATCGGCGCGAGCCACCACCGAGAACCGGACATGATTGCCACCCGCAACGGAGAGCATCGAACGCGCGTCGCGTTTCAGAACGAACCGCTGAGCGACTTCAGCCATGCCGAAAATCGCGAGCGAATGGTTGCGGCACTCGCATCGGTTCGCGGGCAACTCGGTCGCACGTTCCCGCCGATCATCGACAACGCCACCGTCGCGACGAGCGAATACATCGACTCGGTGAACCCGTCGAAGAATGCGGAACGGATCGGCCGCACGGGGAAGGCGACTGCGAAACACGCCGAGCAAGCCATCGCCGCGGCCGTGCGAGCATTCGAGGCGTGGCGAGAGACATCGGTGGCGGAACGGTCCACGTACATTCGCCGCGTAGCCGAGGTCATGCGCGAACGCCGATTCGAACTCGCAGCCTGGATCGTTCTCGAAACGGGCAAACCGTGGCGCGAGTCCGATGCCGACGTGGCCGAGGCGATCGACTTTTGCGATTACTACGCGATCGAAGCCGAGAAGATGGGACGCGCGCAAGATACGAACGTACCCGGCGAAGCGAACACCTTTTTCTACGAACCGCGTGGGGTGGCCGCCGTGATCGCGCCGTGGAATTTCCCACTCGCGATCCTGTGCGGCATGACCGTCGCCGCCGTCGTCACCGGTAACACGGTCGTGATGAAACCGGCTGAACAAAGTGGGATCGTCGGTGCGAAATTGATGGAATGCTTTCAGCAAGCCGGACTGCCAGCGGGTGTGGTGAACTTCTTGCCTGGCATCGGGGAGGAGGTTGGGCCGGTGTTGGTGGGACACCGCGACGTGGCGTTGATCGCCTTCACCGGTTCGTTAAAAGTGGCGTTGCAGATCAACGAGCACGCGAGCCGCACGCCCGGCGGGCAGCCGTTCGTCAAAAAGGTCATCGCCGAGATGGGTGGCAAAAACGCGATCATCGTCGACGCGGACGCCGACCTCGATGAAGCGGTCCGCGGCGTGGTCGATTCGGCGTTCGGCTATGGCGGGCAAAAGTGTTCGGCAGGCAGTCGCGTCATCGTCGTGGGCAGTATCTACGAGCCGTTCCTGAACCGATTGATCGAGGCAACGAAGTCGCTGACCGTCTGTGCGGCCGAACTGCCGGGTTGTTCGCTCGGCCCGGTGATCGATGCCGAGTCGCGCGATCGCATTTTGAAGTGCATAGAGCTAGGTAAAACGCAGGCGAAGTTAGCGTTCCAGTACGATGTCGGCCCACTAAAAGACGAAGGATTCTACGTCGGCCCGACGCTGTTCGCCGACGTGCCCGAAACGGCGACGATTGCCCAAGACGAGATCTTCGGCCCCGTCCTCTGCGTTATGAAGGCGAAGGATTTGGACGACGCCATCCGGATCGCCAACGGCACCAAGTACGCGCTCACGGGTGGTGTGTTCAGCCGCAGCCCCGTGAATATTCAAAAGGTGAAGAAGCAGTTCCGAGTTGGGAATCTCTACGTGAATCGCAAATGCACGGGGGCACTCGTCCAACGGCAGCCGTTCGGCGGCTTCATGCTCAGCGGCATCGGTAGCAAAGCGGGCGGGCCGGATTATCTCCTCCAATTCGTCGTCTCACGCACCATCACCGAGAACACTTTGCGCCGCGGTTTCGCCCCCGAGGCAGATGCGACGACGGAATGACGATCCCTCCCTATCGCCTCGCCGTGTTGCCCGATTTCCCCGACGAAGGTTGGGCGAGTATGGATCTCTGCGCGGAGATGCTACTCGCGAATCTGCCGACGCCTGTGACGGGAATTCGTGCGATTCCGCCGTATCGCAAGCGGGTGACGCATCTCGGTCGGTCGCGGTTTGCGGTCAACGCGGATCGGCTCTACAACCGTTACTTCGCCTACCCGCGGTTCGCTCGTTCGCTCCGCGAAGCCGATGCGTATCACGTCGTCGATCACAGTTATGCGCACCTCGTTCATGCGCTTCCTGCGGACCGTACCGGTGTGTATTGCCACGACCTCGATGCGTTTCGCTGCCTACTGGAACCGCAGACGGAGCCGCGGCCACGTTGGTTCCGATCGCTGATGCATCGCGTGTTATCGGGGATGCAATCGGCGAGTGTGGTGATAGCGACATCGCGAACGACGCATGCGCAGATCTTGCAACTCGGACTAATCGACCCCGCTAAATTGATCGAAGCCCCGCTCGGTGTGGCACCGGAATTTCACGAACAGTCACCCATCGAGCCGATCCGCATCGGCGCGATCGACGCACTGCGTGGTCGCCCGTGGCTGTTGCACGTCGGCAGTACGATCCCGCGAAAGCGCATCGACCTATTGCTCGAAATGTTCGCACGCGCACGCCGGGAAATCCCCGAACTGCACCTCGTCAAAGTCGGCGGCGAATGGACGCCGGGCCAGCGCGAGCAGATCGATCGGCTCGGCGTGGCCCGCGACATTACGCACCTGGTGGGCTTGTCGCGATGGGAACTCGCGGAGGTCTACCGCCGAGCAACGGTGGTACTGGTGCCGAGCGAAGCGGAGGGCTTTGGCCTGCCGGTGATCGAGGCGCTGGCGTGCGGCGCGCCGGTGGTGGCGAGCGACATTTCGGCTTTGCGAGAAGCCGGTGGCACGGCAGCGACTTACCGACCCGTCGGAGATTTGCCCGCATGGGTGCAAGCCATCGTCGCGACGATTCGCGATGACAATACCGTGACAGCGAGGCCGGACCGGCTCGTGTGGGCGTCGCGATTTCGCTGGCAAACGCACGCAGCCACCGTGGCCGAAGTGTACGCCAAACTACTGGGGAAATGACGAATGCGGCACGTGGTGTTCGTGAATCCGGTCGGCGTCATCGGTGGGGCTGAGCGCGTGTTGCTGGCCGCCGTCGATGCGGTCCGCACGCACGCACGAGTGACGGTGATTTTGCTCGGTCCGGGGCCGCTCGAAGCCGCACTTCGCGAACGCGGCGTAGCGGTTCGCGTGTTGCCGTTACCGCCCGCGCTGTCCGGGTTGGGCGATTCGCAGTTACGCAATTCGGGTAGGCTCCGGGCACTTGTACGGCTCGCCATTACTGCCCTCGCGGTGTCACCGCACATCGCAAAATTCCTCCGGCAGTTCCGCACGATGCTACGCGAACTTCGGCCGACGCTCGTTCATTCCAACGGGGCCAAGTCGCATCTACTACTGGCACTCGGCGGCGTGAAAGCACCGGTCGTGTGGCATGTTCACGACTTCTATTCCGGACGGCCACTGATGGCGAAACTACTACGAAACGTGCGAAAATCGGTGTCGCACATCGTCGCTATCTCCGATGCCGTGAAGCGCGATGTCGAAGCAATACTGCCCGGTGTGGCCGTCACAACGGTGCGAAATTGCGTCGATACCCAACATTTTTCGCCGCTCGAACGCGAGGCCACGTTACCGTTTCGCGTCGGGTTGGTGGCGACGTACGCGAACTGGAAGGGGCACCGCGTTTTCCTCGATGCACTCGCGCGGCTGCCGAGTTTCGTGCATGGCTACATTGTCGGTGGGCCGATATACGCGACGGTCGGTTCGCAGGTGACGCGCGACGAATTGCAGTCGCACGCCAACGCACTCGGCATCGCGGATCGCGTGACGTTCCTGCCGTTTCAATCGGACCCCGCGAGTATGTACCGAATGCTCGATGTCGTCGTTCATGCAAGTACGCGGCCGGAGCCGTTCGGCCTGACGATTGCCGAAGCAATGTCGTGCGGTCGTGCGGTTGTCGTCGCGGCCGCGGGTGGCGTGGTCGAATTGTTTACCGATGGCGTCGATGCGATCGGCTACCAGCCCGGCGATGCCGAGGATATGGCGAGCGCGATTGCTCGAATCCTAGACGATGAGCGATTGAGAAAGCAGTTGGAAACCAATTCGCGATTGACAGCCCTACGTCAGTTCGCCCCCGAGCGATTCGGGCAGGAACTGCGTGCGGTCTACGAAACGACTTTGCAAACGTGCGACTAACGGCTGCCGCGTTTCTGGAAGTAGCCGGAAAGCACGGTGCCGAGGTCGTCGTTGGTTTGCACTCGCAAATAATCGGACTGCAAGACGCGGCAGCCTTCTTCGATGGCTCCGAGGTGAGCGTGGAGTTCGGCGAGGTAACTATCGCGCACCGAGAGTGGGTCGGTACTCAGTTCGGGGAGCTGCTCCAAGCCCTTAAAGAGCGTCGGATGGCGGAATGGGAAATCGAGTTCGGCGGCATCGAGAATGTGAATCACCACCACTTCGTGCTTCTGGTATTTCAGGTGGCGAATCCCGTCGAGGATCTCGGGCACATCGTCGAGCAAATCGCTAATCAGGAACGCGATGCCTCGCCGTCCGGTGCGGCCCGCCAGTTCATTTAACACTGCGCCCGTTGTCGAAACGCTGGTCGTTGGCCCGGTGGCAAGGAGCTTTAGCAACTCGCGGTAGTGGCTGCCCGAACGCGCCGATGGCCGCAGAAATTGCTGGATGCGATCCGCATACGACACCATGCCGATGCTATCCGATTGCTGGAGTACGAGATGCGCAATCGCGCCCGCCAAAATGCACGCGATGTCGTACTTCGAACGCGCCCCGGAAGCGAAGCTCATCGACTCACTCGCATCGACGACGAGCCACGCAACGAGGTTGGTTTCCTGTTCGTATTGCTTCAGGTGATAGCGTTCGGTACGGCCGAAGACTTTCCAGTCGAGGTGCTTAATGTCGTCGCCGGGGGTGTATTCGCGGTGCTGTGCGAACTCGACGGCGAAGCCATGACGGGGGCTTTTGTGCCGACCCGACAGATAGCCTTCGACGACTTGCCGCGCATCGAGTTCGAGCTTATCGATGCGAGCGAGAATGTCCGATGGTGTGCTCATCGTGGTGATTCTTCCGACCCTGAAAGGGTCGCTCTTTCAGCCCATGGTAGAACCATGGGACGGGGGCAACCTCATGCGAAAACCAGTCGAGGCGAGTCTGCGAGACGCGACATTTTTAGCAGACCGACCATGGGTGCGGCCCTCTCCCAGGGTACCACCCTGGGCTACGTGAGCGATCCTTTCAGGACCGAAGAACAGACCATGGGAAGGTGTTACTCCCCGCCCCGTTCCGCTTCACGCGGGATCGCTGCGATGAGTCGCTTGACGATGTCGTCGGTGGTGACGCCGTCGGCTTCGGCGTTGTAGTTTGCGATCACGCGGTGGCGCAACACCGGCAGCGCGACCGCCTTCACGTCTTCGATGGCGACGTAGGTTCGGCCCTTCAGCAGCGCACGCGCTTTGGCCGCCATAATCAGGCTCTGCCCCGCTCGCGGACCGGCCCCCCAACTGACGTACTTTTTCACGAAGTCGGGCATCGGCACGCTAGGCACTTCGCCATTCTTGGCGACGGGCCGCGTCGTGCGAACCAGCCGCGACGCATACCGAATCACGTACTCGGCGGCGGGCACTTGCAACACGAGTTCCTGCATCGCGTGCAGTTCGGCTTCGGTTATCACGCGGTGAATTCGCGTTTTATTTGCGGATGTCGTCGCTTCGATAATGCGAACTTCTTCTTCCTCCGAAGGATAATCGACGCGGATATTAAACATGAAGCGATCTTGCTGCGCTTCGGGCAGCGGATACGTGCCTTCTTGCTCGATCGGGTTTTGCGTCGCCAACACGAAGAATGGATCGGGCAGTATGTGCCGATGTCCGGCCACGGTGACTTGGCGTTCTTGCATCGCTTCGAGGAGGGCCGCTTGCGTTTTGGGCGGCGTGCGGTTGATCTCGTCGGCGAGGACGATGTTCGCGAAAATCGGCCCCTGCACGAAGCGGAACGAGCGTGCGCCGCTCGCTTTGTCTTCTTGCAAAATATCGGTGCCGGTGATGTCCGATGGCATGAGGTCCGGGGTGAACTGCACGCGGCTGAACGTCAGGTTCATGCCATCTGAAAGCGTGCGAACCATCAGTGTTTTCGCGAGGCCCGGCACGCCGACGAGCAGGCAGTGGCCGCGTGCCAAAACCGCGATCAGCAGTTGCTCCATCACGTCGGTTTGGCCGACGATGACCTTGCTGCACTCGGCCAGCAACTTCGCCGCACCGATGCGCAAACGCTCGGCAGTTTCGAGAATCTCGGGTTCGATGGCAGTCAATTCGACGGGGTTATCGGTCGGCACCGGGTGCGCTCCGGGGTGAGTGGGACGGCAGAGTTTCGAACGATCCGCCTACGGCAAAGACCGCGCCTTCGGGCCACAGTTCCACGCTCAGTTGCGAACCGCGTGCGGCGATGTCTGCTTTTCGTTGTACGCGGCCCGTGGCCGGGTCGAGCAACCAAATCGGGATCGTTCGCGTTTCGTAGTCGTCGGCGGCGACCGCGAGCCGTGCGAATAATCGCGCAGGGTCGGGCCGAAACAACCAGTGTAGGCGTTCGTCCGGGCGGATCGCGCGGGCCGGATAAACGAGGATCGCATCGCGGGTCGGCTTCGCCTGCCAACCTTCTGTGTATGTCGGCAACGGATGTTCCCAAATTTCGCGGCCCGTGTCCCAGCGTAGCGCCACGATGCGATCCGGTAGTGGCACATACAGATGTTCGCCATCGCTCGTCAAAGCGTTCGCGTCAATCGTATCGACGGGGAAGTACGCGGGTTGCGGCCAGACGCGCCGGCCATCGGTGGTGCGAAGTCGTTCGAGTTCGACGCCGTGATTGCGGTTGACCGTTATCAGGATCGAATCGCCGCGCAACACGACACCCGCCGCGATGCCGCGCAAGCTCGTGTCGCGGCCCGCATGGCTCGTCCAGGTCGTTTGAAATTGCCGCCGATCCCACGCCCGCACGCGGCCCGGCCCATCCGCGATCACCAGCGATTTGGCATCGTCGATCGCAACCGGATCCGTCAGCCACGGCGAATCCGCACTCGGCGAATCGGCGAGGATCGCGCCGGTGTCCGCATCGAGCTGCCAACTTCGGCCATTCGACAAATGAACGAGAATCCCTGTGAAATCTGCGTAAAGGTGCGCATTGAAACGGGGCGCGCCGTCGAAAGAGAAGCACGTGAGGCGGTTGCGTTTCATGCCGTCGATTGCCCAAAGCAGGTGGCCATCGTCGAAGGATAACCCGATGAGGTGATGTTCGCCGACGCGGCAAACGACGGTCGAACCGGCGACGACGCAACCGAGGATTTCGGGGCATTCCGCAAGCGGGATGTCGTACGTCCAGGTGCGGTCATCGGCCCACGGCGCAATGCGGGCGATTCGCCGTTCGCCGAACACGATCGCGTTCGCGCCGAGGTAAATCGCACCCGTTGCGCGTCCGGCGATCTCGCGGCTTTCGCCGTTGGTGGCCACCGCCCGTGAACGGTTTCGCCCGATCTGCAACAGCCAACGCAGCCCCGTGGGCGTCGTGCCCCACGTGCCCGTTGCGGGTATCAACATGCGGTCGAAACCGGCCGAGCTACCCGTGGATATTACGGCGGCGGTAAGGCTCAGTTTCGGGGCGAATTCCACTTTCGCTTTCGGCACCATCGCCGGTTTCGCGGCGATCTTTTGCGGGGTCGTGCGAACGTCGATTCGTGCGACCGGCTCGGGTGCATTCGCGGGCAGCGGCTCGGCGACATACCCCCAGATTTCGGTCGGAGTCGCCACCAGCAGCACGCCGTTCGCGTAGGCCAAATTCCCGTGCGGGCCACGTTGCGGCTGCCGCGCCACACTGCCATCGGCGAGCCGCAGAAAGTACAGCCCCGCTTGCGTGGGCCAGGCGACGAAATCATCGGCAACTAAGCCGCGCCCGAACGACGACAAGCCGGGGTCATCGTGGCAAACCCAGCCGTGTGGTGCGTCGGTGGAACCATCGGAAGCGCGATACGCACGCACGCCACGGACCGGCCCCGCGATCGCAGCCACGACGCGATTTTCCGCGACGCCGAGGATGTGCTCGACTTCGATTGGGCCTTCATTCCAAAGCAAATTGCCATTTTCCGCATCGAAGGCGAGCAGCCGATCCGCGTCGGTGGGGGCAACGAAAACTCGCCCATCGGCAGCCACTGCGGGGGCGAGGTCGCGGTGCCGACCGTCGCCGGGAATTTTGCGAATGCGCGGATAGCGATACGCCCACGCCGACTTGCCCGAGAGCGCGTTCACCGCCGCGATGACACCGGTGTGCGAACAGAAAACCACGTTGCGGCCCGCGAGCGTCAGTGGCTCGTGGCGCGTCCGCGATTCGCTCCCCGTGGCCGTCGGCGATTCGCAAACATCGGTCACCCAAACGGGCTTGTCGCTGCGGTCGTCGTAGCAGGCAATCGAGTGAATGAACCGCCCGCCTTCGGAGCGCAGGAACGCCGCCCAAACGCGGCCGTTCGCCACGAGAGGCGCGGCTTCCCACGACGCCGCGAAGTCCGCATTCACCGGCGGTTCGCGCATCCACTTCACGCCCGTCGGCGTCCAGCAAACCAGCGAACTCGGCTTCGCGGCATTCGGGAGCATCGCGGCATGTCCGAACCGTGCGTAGATCGCCGTCTCCGTCGCAGTCAGCGTGAAATCGGCATCGAACGCAAGTGGCAGTTTGCGATCCTCGGCACTCGCTTTGTTCGCATTCGTGAACGCGATGCGGGAAGCCCCCGTGGCCAGGTCGAAGCCGATGAGGCGACCACCATCGGCGATGAATGCTTCGTTGCCGAACACGACGGGGTGGAACGCCACCGCCCGCGCCCCACCGATGGCGCTCGGCCGCGCGCGGGTTCGTGTCGCATCGGCGAGCGGGTCTGGCGGGATCGGCGTTTTCCACGTCGGCGCGCTCGGCCAGTTGCGGCGTAAACTGCCCGCCACACCGGCCCGCGTCGGCCCACCCGCGAATGCCGTCCACGACTCGCCCGGATTCACCGCGAGTTGCGGCGGGCGGTCGATCAGCGCCTGAAGTGTGTCGCAATAAATCCCCATAAGACCCGCGAGTAATCCTTCGGCAGTGGCGTGCTTCGCGCGGAACTCGGCGAGTTGCGTACGTGCGGCGGGCAGGTCGCGTTGGAAGATCGTGGCGAGTACGATTTTCGCACGGGGAATCGCCAGATTCACTTGTGGCGAAGGGTAAACGAAGTCGGTCGGCTTTCCGGGCAGCAGCATTTCCCAGTGCCGTTTCGCGAGTGCAAAGTCGCCGCGTTCGAACGCGAATTCGGCGAGCAAGCGGTGCGCATCCTCGGCGGGGCGGCTCATCGCGTAACGGTCGAGCAACAGGTGCAGCGGCTGTTCGTCGCGAGTTCGCTTGCCGGTTTCGAGGAGCTGCCTCGCCGGTTCTTCGACGCGGTCGCGATATTTTTTCAGCGGCTCCGGCGGTAGTTTCGCGAGCAACTTATGCACGGTCAATCGCGCCGCCGAGAATGCTGTGCCATCGACGCCGATCAGGTCGTCGCCCGCATCGTCGAGGAGTTGCTGAAGCGGGTCGAGGACATCGTCCCACTTGCCGTCCTGCATGTTTTTTTGCGCTTCGGCCAACCGCTTCCGCGTCTGCGGCGACTCCCCACGCACCGATGCGCCATCAATGGCAACGGGCTGCCCCACGGCAACGCCCGCCCACGCAACGAGGAACAACAGTGCGATCGCGCGGGGCGTCATGGTAGCGGAATGTCCTTGCAATCGAAGCGAATCGGGAACTCGATCAGCGGCGCGGGGGCTTCGTAAACGATCTTCCAGCCCTTCGCTTTCGTCGGGTCGCGCTGGCCGATCGTCGCATCTTTGAACCGGTACGCCGCCACGACGCGACGACCGCTCCCCGTGATGTCATAGTTATCTTCGGCGTAGCTGTTACCCGCATTCGGCGCGATCAGGCGGATT
>JAYSKW010001011.1:0-1553 GCA_043726085.1 Limnoglobus sp. | reverse complement strand
ATCGACGAATTCGAGTTGCGTCGGGATCGTCTCCTTGGAGCTAGCGATCTTGGCGAGTTTCACGAGGCGTTCATCGGGAACGAGGACGCGGCCGAGGTTCGGCTCGATCGTGCAGAACGGGTAGTTCGCCGCCTCCGCCTGAATCGTGGACAGCAGCGCGTTGAACAGCGTCGATTTCCCGACGTTCGGCAGCCCGACGATTCCACATCGAAAACCCATTCGTATCTCCACGATAAAGAGCCAGACTGTCAGGTTGTTGGTTTACGTAATATCGCGGGGAACGTCTCTCCGAGCGCGGTTTCGAGGTACGGCGTCACGCCCCAGAATGCGCGGAACGTGCGATATTCATCGAATATTCGTTCGTCCGTCACCGGGCCGATGTACGTCGCACGGATCAGTAAATTGCGTGCGGTATGCTCCGGGCTGATGAACTCGACGATGTCCGCACGATACCCGGCGAGCCGCAAGATCAGCGCACGAAACGTATCGGTCACGATGTCCGCCATTCGCTGGTGCATGATACCGTGGCGAAAAATCGGCTGAAGCAGTTCGGGCGAACCGACTTGGTTGAATTGCTCGTTCAGATGATTGTGGCAGCACGGCACCGCGAAGAGATACTGCGACGTGTTGCGAATCGCGACGGCGATCGCATCGTCGGTGGCGGTGTTGCAGGCGTGGAGCGCGAACACGATATCGGGTTTCACAGCCAGCGCATCGATCCGCCCGCACGAAAACACGACGCCTTCGCTACCGATGCGGTCGGCACGCACGGCGCTCTTGCGGATGACTTCCTCGTTGACATCGACGCCGATAATCCGTGCGGGAATTTTCCATTCCTCGTTCAGCGTGTGGTGTGCCATCAGCGTGAGTTGACTCGAACCGCAACCGCAATCGAGGATCTCAACGGGGCGGTTGAGCGCACGCAACGCATCGACATCGAGCGTGTGTTTGAGGTGCTTCAGAAACTCGTTGATCTGCGTAAATTTCGAGCGTTTCGTGGGCCGCACCTGGCCATCGCGTGCCAGTACGCCGAGCGCTTCGAGCAAGGCATGGCGACGCCCTTCGGGGATCGTGAGTTCCTTCGTACGGTTGTGCGGCTCGGGCTTGCTTACCGGTGTCGCCACCTTGCGGCGGCCGATCTGGATTCGCCCTTTTTTCGTGATGTGAATATCGATTTCTTCGGTCGCCGTCGTGATGTGAACGCCGGCATAACCGAGCGTGATCAGTTCGTCGAGTGGCTTCGTCGCTTCGTGCGGCAGGTGGTTCTTCGTCACGCATTTCGTCTGGTCGAAGTACTCGAATTGCACGTGCTTCGTACCGCGAATTTCGACGGGGCGAACGATGACGCGGAGCCATTCGCCGGGTTGTGCGGAACGCGATTTCCCGCCGAAGGTGGCACGCTGAAAGTCGCCGCGAACGATGGCATCGTGGATCAGTTGGCGTACGGTGGCGGTGTCGATGGTCGGTTCCGTCATGTGTCGGCGCTTCTCGTCGGTCGTAAGGTCTGGTTGGAACGGAGGGTACTGGCGTATACGTTATAAGAAGCACCTGGA
>JAYSKW010001010.1:0-4071 GCA_043726085.1 Limnoglobus sp. | reverse complement strand
AATCAAGCTGTCGCACGCCGACGCATTGAGCTACGCAAAGTCCACCGCCAAGGCGTTCGGAATCGGTAAAGATCAAGAAGTGGAGTTCAACAAGGAACTCGCGAAGAAAGATGTCTCCGGTGAAGGCAACACTCGACCGACTGCGAGAAGGACTGCAAAGACACTCGCGAAAAACGCAGACTCCACGGCCGTTACCCAACCTCCCGCAGGGGAAAAGTAATGCCTTCCGTCTTCCGAATGACGGTTCGCTACCTCGACCCCGTGCCGGCGTTCCACGGCCGGGGTGATGGTGGCGATCCCGAATGGCCCCCGTCGCCGTTGCGGTTGTTTCAGGCTCTCGTTTGCGCGGCCGCACGGCGCTGGCGCGATGGTCCGTTCACCGACTACGCCATACCGGCGTTACGTTGGCTGGAACAGCAACCCGATCCGGTCGTCGTGGCACCGAACATCCAAGCCACACGCACGGGCTTCCGGATGTACGTTCCCAACAACGCCGGAGACCTCGTGACATCGGCTTGGGCACGCGGCAATGACGACACCAAATTTTCGACGCTCAACGTCGAGAAGGACGTGCTTCCCACGCGACTCACTGGCGAGGCGGTTCACTATCTCTTTCCGCTTTTCGACGACGATGCGGAGTTCGCCAAGCATCGCGAGACGTTGCAAACGGCGGCGCGTTCCATCACGCACCTCGGGTGGGGCGTCGATATGGTTGCGGCGGATGCCGTGGTGATTTCGCAAGAGGATGCGGACCGGTTGCCGGGGGAGCGTTGGCAGCCGGTGCCGGTGGGAGGCACGGCGTTGCGGGTGCCGAGATCGGGCACGCTGAACGACCTCATGAAGAAGCACGAGGCATTCCTCGGGCGGTTATCCGGTGACGGGTTCAAGCCGGTGCCGCCGTTGTCGGAGTTTCAAATTGTCGGCTATCTGCGTTCGACCGAACCGTTGTCGCGGCCGTTCGTGGCGTTCCAAATTCTCGATGCGGAGGCGAGTGGCTTTCAGGCGTTCGACACGCCAAAACGCTGCCGCGATGTGGCCGCGTGGTTGCGAAATGCCACGGGGGCAGCGTGCGCAGGTTGGCCGTTCGGCGACGTCGCGACGTTCGTTCACGGCCACGATTCGATGGATAGCACTAAGCAATTGAAAGGAGATTCCGCCGACGAACGCTTCCTCTATCTGCCTGTGCCGAGCATTGAACGCCGCGGCGATCTCGGAAATCATACCGGCGCGATTCGTCGCGTGATGATCGCAGCCCCACCTGGATTTCAAGCTCAAATCGACTGGGTTCGCCATCGCATGTCTGGCCAGGATTTAATCTGGCAAGACAAAACGATGGGGATGCTCACGATCCTGCCGACGTCGGATTGGGTGCTGAAGCAGTACATCGGCGAATCGGAAACGTGGTCGACGGTGACGCCGGTTATTTGGCCCGGCTACGACGATCGCAACCAGGCGAAGGCGGAAAAGTTGTTGCGAAAATCGTTCGTCGATGCGGGACTTTCGCAGCAAATGGTCGACGGAATTCAGGAACTCGAATGGCGACCCGTTGGCTATCGAGCAGGCCTCGATCTCGCGGGTAATTACGCGCGACCGGACAAGCTGACGGGGAGTATGTACCACGTACGCGTTCGCTTTGCTCACCCGGTGAAGGGGCCGTTGACGGTGGGGGCGGGGCGTTACCGGGGGCTGGGGTTGTTCGCGATGGAGGGACGCACGTGAGTGATGCTGTTGCCGATGTGCCGCCCGTTCCGGTGCGGATGTTGAACGAATACACCTACTGCGCGCGGCTCGGGTACCTCATGTGGGTGCAGGGCGAATGGGCGGAGTCCGCCGATACGCTCGATGGGCAGTTCGTTCACCGGAACGTCGATCGCGAAGATCGCCGTGCGGCCTCTGCGCCGACGGCGGTCCTCGATAAAGTGAAAGACAAGGAGCCGACGAAAGACGCCGAACCCGAAGTGATTTTGCACGCGCGTTCGTTGCGCCTCGAAGACGCGGCGCTCGGGATGATCGCGGTTGCGGACATCGTCGAACTCGAAGGGAACGTTGCCACGCCGGTCGATTATAAACGCGCGAAAGCGCCCGACATTCCCGAAGGGGCGTGGGAGCCGGACCGCGTGCAACTCTGCGGGCAGGCACTGTTGTTGCGTGCGGCGGGCTATCAGTGCGATAGCGGCATCGTCTATTACGCGGCTTCCAAAAAGCGCGTGCCCGTGATTTTCGACGATGCTCTCGTCGCACGCACGATGTCGCTGCTCGCCGGGTTTCGGCAGGTCGCCGCCAATGGCAAGATGCCGTTGCCGTTGGTCGATAGTCCGAAGTGCCCGCGCTGCTCGCTGATTAGTATTTGCATGCCCGACGAAACGCGAATCCTCACGGAAATCGGCATCGAAGGGATCGCCGCCGCCTTCGCTGAGGAGTTTTTACCAACCGAAGAAAGCAAGCCGGCAACGCCTAACGGACGCCGCACGATTCTGGTTCCGCGCTCCGATGCGCGACCGTTGCACGTCAGCGAACCCGGCGCACGCCTCGGTAAAACCGGCGAACGTTTGAAAGTCGAACTCAAAGAGAAAGAGTTGCTGACGGTGCGGTTGATCGACGTCTCGCAGGTCTGCCTGTACGGCCCGGTGCAAGTGTCGACGCAGGCACTCACCGAGCTGATCGACGCGGATATTCCCGTCTGTTATTTTTCGAGTGGCGGTTGGTTTCGCGGCATCTCGACGGGATTTTCGCACAAGAACATCGAGATCCGCATCCGCCAATACGCGATCGCCGCCGACCCGAAGCAGGCACTCGTTTTCGCGAAAGCATTCGTGACGGGGAAGATTCGCAACTGCCGGACACTGCTGCGAAGAAACCTTCCGGACGAATCGGGTTTGGTGCTTCAACAACTCGTGGAACTCGCCGACGAAGCCGAAAAAGCCGCGTCGATCGAAACCCTTCTCGGCTACGAAGGCATGGCCGCAAAGCTGTACTTCGCCGCGTTCGCCCGGCTCATGAAAAGCGAGTTCGACTTCGATGGCCGCAACCGACGCCCACCCACCGATCCGGTAAACGCGACGCTTTCGTTTCTTTATGCGATGCTCGCAAAGGAGTGTCATATCGCCGCACAAATGGCGGGGTTGGATCCGATGCTCGGTTTGCTCCACCAACCGCGATACGGTCGGCCCTCGCTGGCGCTCGATCTTGCCGAAGAGTTCCGCCCACTACTCGCCGATTCGGTAGCACTTTCGTTACTCAATACCGGTGAACTGAAAGCCGAGCATTTCGTTCGCCGCGCGGCCGCCTGCGCACTGACCGCCACCGGCCGACGCACCGTTGTCACCGCGTGGGAACGCCGACTTCGCAGTGAAGTCACACACCCGATCTTCGGCTACTCGCTGAGTTACTCCCGCGTCATTCCCGTTCAGGCCCGACTGTTAACGCGGGCATTGATCGGCGAAATCCCCATTTACCCCTCATTTAAAACTCGCTGAATATGCGTAACACGTACATCATCGCGTACGACATCGCCGACGATAAACGGCGAACGAAATCGCACAAGATTCTGAAAGGCCACGGCGACGCATTGCAATACTCGCTGTTCCGCTGCGAGTTGTCGAAAGCAGAATTAGTGACGCTTCAAACGCGACTCTGGGATATACTCAATTTAAGCCACGATCGCTTGGTGGTTCTCGATCTGGGACCGATGACCGGACGTTCGCACCTGGCAATTGAAACGTGGGGCCGCCCGCTCGATGAACCCACGCAGACCGGCGACGCGATAATCGTGTGACGCGAGCGGGTAGGATGCCAGCAAAACCCCCACCCCCGCTCGCAGCCACAACGCTCTTTGACAACAGGATTTACGTCAATGACAGTTTTTTCGTTGAGTTTATGTGTAGGATATTTAGCACCCGCTCGAAACGCCGCACTTAAAGTGCGTCGTTTGTTGAGTTTGGGACGCGAGCAGTCTCCGCGCGTAGGTACGCGCGGCCGAATTGAAGCGCGAAGTTTTGCAATGGGTTGCGACGGTGTGAGGATCAGTCTCCGCGCGTAGGTACGCGCGGCCGAATTGAAGCCATCACCGTT
>JAYSKW010001009.1:0-2144 GCA_043726085.1 Limnoglobus sp. | reverse complement strand
GCCCTTCTTACCCTTCGATGCGATCCGCTCTTTGAGCGAATCGACCTGATCGGCGTCGAGCGTGCTGAGTTGGTTCTTGACCGACGAAAAGCCGAGATCCTTGCAGTGGTCCACCAATACGGTGACTGCCAGATCGAGATCTTTGGCTAAGGCGAAAAGGCGGACTTTTGCCGCCTTGGATTCTTTCGTCTGCGTATTCGACAAGCGCTGCTCCTTTGGGATTGTTCGCAACAATCCCTGGTCCACGGACGGGGAGTGAGGCACTCCCGGCCGAATCGATCATGTAGTATTCTAACGTCGTCGCATGTCTCGAACAGGGGGCATCGGGTTGTCATACCGATGGCTCCACCGCAACAGTGGCTTCGGGTCCGTCCACAACAGTGGCTTCGGCCCCGTCCACCACAGACACTCCGGCAGGTTCCAAGTTCGCACTCGCTTCGCTTGCGGCACTCGCGGTCGCGGCGGCTTCGTCGTCGGCACGTTGCCGTGCGGCGATTTCCTCGGCTTCGGCTTCTGCCTCCGCTTCAGCGATCGCCTGAGCCGTCGCGTTTCGTTCGTCTTCCACGCTGCGTTCCATATGGTCGGCGTATTCTTCTGCGTAAGCGATCACTTCGTCCGCCTGTTCCAGCGGCAGCCCCGTAAAATCGGTCAGTTCCGCACCATCGATAAAGGTTAAGTCGTTATACGACAAAAACCCATCGCCAATCATCGCCTGTACGTGTTCTTCGCTCACGTTCGGTAACTGCGCGAACCAGCGCTCGGCCCGTTCGAGGCTCTCGGCCAGCTCCTCGTGGGTCATAATTTCAATGTCCCAACCGACGAGTTTCGAGGCCAGTCGCACGTTCTGCCCGCGTCGCCCGATGGCCAGCGAAAGCTGGTCGTCGGCAACGAGCACCACCGCCCGCCCGAGCCGCGTATACGTGAACACTTCGCTGATCTGCGCGGGGGAAAGTGCATTCGGGATCAAGACTTGCAGCGAATCGTTCCACCGCACGATGTCCAATCGCTCGCCGTTGAGTTCTTCGATGACGTTCTTGATTCGACTGCCGCGCACACCCACGCATGCACCCACGCAATCGACTTTCGTGTCGATGCTCGACACCGCCAGTTTCGAGCGGTAACCCGCCTCGCGGGAAATCGCGCGGATGTCGATCGTGCGGTCTTCGATTTCGGGAATTTCATCTTCGAATAAAGCGCGAACGAAGTCCGGGTGAGCACGCGACAACACGATCTTCACGCGCTGCCCCGCCTTGCGGACTTCGAGCACGACGGCCTTGACGCGTTCGCCGACGTGGTGGGTTTCGCCGGGGATTTGTTCGCTGCGTGGCAGGAGGGCTTCGCTTTTGCCGAGCGACACAATCGCGGTGCCTGCATCGACGCGGGTGACTGTGCCCTGGATCAACTCGCCTTTTTTGCCTTGATATTCAGTGTAAACGGTGTCCGATTCCGCTTCGCGTACCTTCTGGTAGATGATCTGTTTTGCCGATTGTGCGGCAATGCGACCGAGCGTGACGGGATCGACATCGGTTTCGTTAAACTTCGCCGAAATATCGCCGGTCGCCCGGTCGATTAGAACCAAAACGCCTTCTTCGACGGCGAAGTGACGCTCAGCGGCGAGTTTAATCGCCGACTCGATCGCGCCGAAGATGACTTCGCGGGAGATCTTCTTCTCCTCGTGCATCTTGTCCACGAGTTCGAGGATCGCCTTGCCGACTTCCCGTTTGGGTTCGACGACGATCTTGGCGGCTTTTGGGGTCTTTGCAGTCTTCATTTTGAAGCTCCCAGTCGTTTACGGCGACGCGTCGATCCGCTGGCCAGTAAGGCTATCGAACCAGTGGCACCGGTCGGCGGGTATCCAAACGCTGTGGGATTCGCCGACCCGTGGCGGCGTATCGGACGGCACGCTCACCCGTAAGCGGTCCGTACCGCGAACGAGGGTGAGGAACCACCCGCTGCCGACCGGTTCGGCCGAGACTGCGTACCACCCGACGAATTCCGCCCCGATTACAGAGCGATCTTCCGGTGGCCGCAAATGAATGTCTTCGGGCCGGATGCCGAGCGTCAGACTCCGGTTCGAGCCATCCGCCACTATCCGACCGATGGCCGGAGGAAGAGGCATGAGCATCGAACCTTCTTCCGAAGCA
>JAYSKW010001008.1:0-4319 GCA_043726085.1 Limnoglobus sp. | reverse complement strand
CCGGACGACGCCAATCGCGTCGTTCTCGGCGGCAAACGCTAGCAGTTCTTTCACGTCTTGTTGTGCGGCGGCTTTGCACTCGGCAAGATTCGTGGCGTTCGTCATTCGGAACGACGGTCGCGGGTGCGTTTGGATGTTCTTCACCATCTCGTTAATCATCGCGGCGAGTTGCTTGTCGCTCAGTTCCGGCTCATCGCTGACTTCGGGCACGATAGCGGCGATTGGCTCGCTGATCGCAACGGGCGTGATGACGGCGGCCACGGGGCGCGCCTCGACAATTGGAGTCTCGGCTACGGTACGGCGCGCGACCGGTGTGCCTGCATTCGTGATGATCGATGGCGGAGGAAGCACCCCGACGCGAGCTTGTGCCTTCGGCTTCGCGTCGTTCGCACCGAACAACTTCCCGAGCACGCTCGGCGGTTGTTTCGCGGGTGCCGGTGCGGTGCCATAAGCGGACGTCGTCTGATAGTTTGCCGACGATTGCGGGACGTTCGCCGCGTTCTTGCCTGTTTGCGGATCGACGTAGCGCGGGCGAGTTTGTGGCATGTATTGCGCGGCGGGATTGCCCGCGACACTATCGACCGGAACGAGCGATTCGTTGGTCGGGAACGCAGATTGTCGGCGCGCGTTGGGATTCGGCTTTTGGGCCGGCGGCGTATCTGTAAACGTGACGAGCTTCGTCGAGGGCGACGGTCCGCCAGTCGGGTCGAACACGGGGCGCGTCGACGATTGGATCGGGCGCGAGGCAACCGGCGTGGTCGGAATCGGCGTTTGCGGGGCGTTCGTTTTCGCACCGGCTAACATCGCGGGAACGGGCATCGCGATTCGTGGGGCGACCGGTTCGGACTTCAAGCCACTCGGGTTGGTGAGCGTGTAGGTAATGCCCGTTGCCGTATCGCGAACGTCGGCCAAAATGGTGCCATCGGGCAATCGCTCGGTACGCAGTACCGTCACCTTACGCTCCGGCTGACCCGACGTGCGAATGGTCAGCACTTCCGCCGCCGGTTCTTGCGCCGGCGCTTGGCCGATGCACGTTCCGGCGAAGCTGACCGATAACGCAACCGTGCTAAATCCCAATCGCAAATTCATCGCAACGCCTCCATGCGCGATTACATACCTGCTCTCTATCGGCTGTTCGGGTCGTTTGGATTGAATCGGTTAGCTGGAATTTTTCTTCGGTAGCTCGCACACGCCATCGTGGCAAGGTACGAGCTTGAGGCGGTTGCGGGCGACCCACAGGTACGCGCGGTTGCCTAGCCACGGCATGCCGGGCAAGTACATCAGTGGGGCGAACGGAATCAGTAGCGGGATTCGCCACGCCATCCAGCGGAACGCGCGGAACCCCGCATACGTTTTATCCCGCGACGGTGTCAGGACATGCATCTCGTCGAGCATCTTGGAATTGTCGAGTGTCACACGCGCCGCCGGGAGACGTTCCGTATCGCGCGCACTTTGAAAGTGCAACTTCCCGAGCCAATCGAGCCGCTTCAAAATCCGCACGGATCGCTGGCAGAGCGGGCACTCGCCATCGAACAGCACGATCCCTTTCCCCGTAGCATTGTCTAACATCGCGGCCTCCGTTGGTGTCACCACTATCTTAACCGCATCAAGCCCCGATGCGCAATTTGTCGGGCACCGTGGGCGTCTTCATTGATTCCACCCAATATCCACCCACCCATCCCTGGAATCATTCCCAATTTCGGAATCAACCTAACACACCAACGACTTACGTCCGATTTCGGTCGTCCGGAACTTCCATTGGGATCAAAGTTTCGGTGGTCATTTTCATTTGGTGTCGGTGACAAGAGTTCCCGACTCCTTCACCAGCGACCCCTTGACTTGGGCGAAGGAAAGGTTATAGTTCTGTTATGACGGCACCCGATACTACTCGGCGAGTTCGGATCTGCCGACCTGCGTTCCAGGATATGCATCATCTGGTTATGCCGCGTACGGTCGCGAGGGCTCAACTCCGACGCCATGCGTTGAAACTCCGGTTTTGGCATCATGCCAATGTTTTGGCAGGTGATCTGAACTGCTTTCGGATTCCTGATGAGACGCTGTTCGTACTCGATTTGTCGGACGGATTCGGCATGGCCGACGGGTTTCGAATTGTTTTCTGTGAAGGGCCGAACCCGGAACCGGACGGTACGATCTGTGTCTTGGCCGTGATTCGATCCGATGAATCGCTCACTGCGACAACCACCGAGATTCTTCGGGGGCGCGAACGAATCGCCCGTGAGCGTTTGGTGGGTTGAATTATTTTGGATGGAGAACGACGATGATTGAAACACTGTTACTCGACAACCCGCAGACTGTGACGCGACTCGACTCCGTGGCGTGCCTGTTCGCGTGGATGCGCTCGATGCCCGTGGCGGACCGCAAACGGTTTCTGGGCGCATTGACCGAATGCAGCGACGACGTGCAACAGGTGGTCGTTTCGCTCCTGAACGTCGTGAAAGATCCGTGTGCGATGGCTTCCGAACGTACACGGGCGTTAACCACGATTGCCGATGCGCTGTACCTCAACCCTTGCGAAGAGGATGGGGAGTACGGGCAGGATCTGGCTGCGTCCGAAGCGTACGTTGCCGAACGAAGTCCCTCGCTGGCTCGTGAAGTTGCGAAGATGAACGTGCAAGAAGCGACGTTCTCCCAACGCCTCCGGGAATTGATGGACGCGAAACGGATTTCGCAACAGGAGCTAGCGAATCGGGCCGGTTGCTCCCAGCCAGCGATTTCCCAAATGCTCAATCGCGCGTGTCGGCCTCAGAAGAAAACCATCCTGAAACTGGCAGAGGCTCTCAACGTGCATCCGCGCGAAATCTGGCCGGACATCGACGTGGCCGAAATGCTCGATGCCGTCGTCGCGTTCCAGCAAGACGATTATGTGATGACGGCCGCAGAGGCCGCCGCATTCGCGGATGCGTCGAAGAAGAACCGGCCTCGGCTTCCCGTGAACTCGCTTCCGACACGGCCGTAGGCTGGGACTCGCGAATGACCCGCCACGAACATCAACTTTACGCTGTCCCGTTCACTGAAGCCGACCAGGTTCGCCTGGCCGGCTTTTCGTGTGGTAGCGACACGGCGGGCCGTGCTGTGACCGAATGGCTTCTCGGCTCGGATGTCTTCGATTCGATGAAGCGGGGCACTCGCGTCTGGCTCTTCGAGAACGGAATGGGAGGTTGTCGGCTACGGTTCGATCGGACCAGCGAACTGGAAATGGCCGCCCCCGGAAGGCAAACGCGCGACGATCGTCTACATCCCCATGCTTGGGATTGCCGAGCGATTCCAGGGTCAACCGCCGGATCTGGACTGGAAATATTCCAACCAAATTATGGGGCATCTCATCGGCGAAGCACGAACCCACACGGCAGACTGGGCAAACGATGACACCAAACGCCTGAAGTGGCTTGCTCTGCTGGTTCACCCCGAAAACACGCGGGCGGTCCGGTTCTACGAGCGATGGGGTTTCGAGACGATTCCCGATGTCGTGCGGTCTCACGGCAATGTCATCATGAAACTCTGGATCGGCGACTGATGCGTGCAGAATTCGACGCGACGCGCAGTCTTCGTAGCGGAGCGCGTGCGCGTCACCCATTCGCAACGTGCCTACTTCCCCTCCGCACCGAGCAGTTCCTCAATCGCGTCTTCGATGATGTCCTTGATCCGCTGGATGTCCTCGTCGCCCATTTTGGCGGCGGTCGCCTGCGTGACTGCGGACGCGATCAAGCCGATCATGCCGAAAAGCAAGCAGCCGAGCAGTTCCTTGTCGGTGTCGCGGCCTGCGACGCGCTCCGGCACGAACTCTTGCCGAAGCGCTTCGCGAAGCCCGTTGCGGCCCGAATCGGGGAACTTCCGCAGATACCGCTTGGCGTAGCTGCGGATGTCGCTCTTCCGAACTTTCGCCCTCTTGGCAATGCCGCGGAACAGGTTCGCGTTCATCGCCACCAGCACGACTAACACGACCACAAACACGAGTAGCCCAAAGCAACCGAGCCACTTGGTCACGTCGTGCATTCTGGCTCCTTCAGGGAAATTCCACGTAACCGATACGTCGCCAACATACAAAACCATTCGCTCGGGAGTGGGTTTGCTTACTCACGAACGGCGACTTCGTTCGACACTACATAAACGTAGCCGTTCACGAGGCAGATTGCATTTTCAACGTTCCAGAACCCGTAGGTCGTGGTCGAAGAGGCTTTGCGATGTGGCCCGACAGAGTATCCGCGACAAATACCCGCAAGGTTTGAAATCGTCGCGTGTATGCACTGTCGGGCCTCTCAAAGCTTCGACCCGACCTACAATACCAGTGGGTTCTCAGA
>JAYSKW010001007.1:0-3899 GCA_043726085.1 Limnoglobus sp. | reverse complement strand
GCGAATGCTCGCATCGGGGCTGATCGGGTTGGAATCGGGGTTCATCACTGTCACCGACGTGCATTTCAATCCTTGTTTGTCGAGTTCGGCTTTGATCGTTTTGTAGTGGCTCGGGTCGCCCTCGAAGATCGGGATTTCGACGCCATCGAATCCGGCCGCCTTGATCTTTGCAATTAAGGGAAAGTGTTCCGCCGTCACGTGGCCCGTCCAGAGGAGAAGGTTCATCCCGGTCTTCATCGTGCAAGCTCCACAAGGGTGTAGGGTAACTTGCAATGTCTTAGGTAACATCCACCGACGGGGCAAATCGGCTACGCAATTCAACGCGGGTAGTAGCGTCCCGCGTCGCGGTAGGCGCGGTCGATGGCTCCTTGCGGGTTCGCTTTATCTTGTGCGTATCGGCGTTTCACGTCCCGCGTGGCGAAGCGGGGTCCGTTGTAATCGGCGGGGGCCACGGCGGGGGCGAAGTCGCGCGAGGCACCGGATACGCCGCGACTGCCGTTCCAGAAATACGGCGAGTAACTACCCGGACTGCTGTAGTTGTAGCGTGCGTCGCTGCCGCCGAACGAGCCGGGAATGGGGGCACCCGTCGCAACGGGCGGGCCGTACAGCGATTGCCCGTTCGTCCAGAAACTGCCGAACGCGCCGGGATAACCGTAGAAGCCACCGTACCGCGGGCCGAATCCACCATAGCCATAACCACCATAGCCATACCCGCTGTATGGCCCGATGAACTGCGCGGTGGCCTGCCCGGTTGTGGCGTGAAAAGCAGCGAGCGCGATGATGCCGAAAATGGCGATGCGAGCGATTCTCATGTTGGTCGTCCGTGGTGGAAATTCTAGTCGATTTGTTCTTCGACCGAACGAAAGTGTCGACGCGAGCGATACCTCATCGAAACCCGATACCGACCCACGATCTACCGTTACAAGCTGCCTGGAGCCAGTCCGCACAGCTCGGACAGTGCCTCGTGACTGTAGCAGCCCAAATACCCAGGACTCACCAGCCCCTGCCCACACGTGGCCTCGCGAATCCCGACTATCCGGAACAACCGATCCGAAAGTACGCATTCTCGCCTCAAGTTGGATAACCGTTATCCAGTGCGGAGCGAACTTTAGCCGATGCTACCGGGTACACGCGTTCTCGGGCGGATGGATCCGCCGGGGCGAGTGCGGTTACTCACCAGTAGCCGTTAGGGAGTGCGGACTCATGATGTCACGGAATCGTCATCGTCGCCGATACTTGTTCGCGGCTTTGGCAGCGAATTGTTTGTGCGCGTGGTTGACGTGCGGGACGCCGACGCTCCATGCCGCCGATGCGGATAAGAAAGCGGAAAAAGCGGCAGCGAAGCCTGTGGTCAGCGATGTGACTACGCTTTCCTTGAAGGAATGTTTGGATATTGCACGCGAACGACAGCCGAACCTCCGGGCGGCGCGGGCGAGCCATGCGGCGAGCGAAGCGGGCTATCGCGGCATCATGAACCTCAGCCCGTTGGCGGCGAGGCTTTCGCCGGACGTTCCCGTTCGTCGCGAACAGGCGGCGAAGGGGTTGCTCGTTTCGCAGGCGGAGATTCAGAAGGTCGAAGCGGAGAATGTTTACGACGTGACGCGGATGTACTTCACGTACGTTTACGCGCGGCAACAGGAACTGACGGCCACGGAATTCATCGAGCAGATGGAAGTCTTTTACAAGATCGCCGAAGATCTCGTGAAGGAAGGTGCCCAACCGGATTTGAACCAGTTCTCGCTGTTCCGGATGGAAGATGGCATCGCGAAGGTGAAGCGGCCCCGGATTACGGCCCAAACGGGACAGTTGCTTTCGCTCGCGGCCCTCAAGGAAGCGATGGGCGTCGAACAATCGTATGCGTTCATTCCGCGGGATACCGAACTCCCGGTGATGTCTGGCAACCTGACGCAACAAGATGTTGTCGCGTTGGCATTGGCCCGGCGGCCCGAACTCGTACAGGCGTCGGCGGGTGTCGATGCGTTTCGGTTGGAGATCCAGGCGCAGTGTAAAATTAAGTATCGCCAAGCGGTACCGACACTTGCGGCAGGTAGCGACCTGCACAGCCGCACCGTACCGGCGGCACTTCGCAACGGCGAATACCGCCCCGGTGCTCTCGCCCCGGAGATGCCGGCGACGCTTGCCGGCAAGCGGGAAGATCGCGTGGCCCGTGCCACAGAACTGAGTGCGAGACAAGATGTGTTGCTCGAAAAGACCCGCGATCTCGTGCAACTGGAAGCGGTGAATGCGTTTTTGAACTGGCAGTCGGCCAGCAAGAAAGTCGAGTTAGCCAAAGGGCGCTTCGAGACAGGCAAGAAGATGGTACAACTGTCGCGGGAAAACGCGGCGGTCATCAAGAAATACGATGTGCTGATTTTGAATGAAGCACTCGCGGCCGAGTCTCAGGCGGAGTATCTCGAAACCGTGTACGAGCAACTCAAGGCACTGACATCGCTCGAACGAGTGACTGCGGGGGGCGTCAAACCGGCGTTCCCGAGCTTAGACATTGCCCGTTAATTCCCGATCCGTTCTGGCTGGTTCCGCGTGAGCGGCATCGTGAGGGGGTGGCTTGTGGCTCGTAGGTCTCCATCGATATGCGTCGTTCTCCTCGCGATCCTGTACGGGGCAGCGCTATCGACTGCGGCCGAGCCGGGCCTGAAAATCGGCATGATCCAGAGCATGTTTCGCGACGTGCAACCGAGTCTCGTGCAAGCCCTGTCGCGGCCATTCCGATCGCTCATCGAGAAACAAACGGGCCTGACGGGCGATGTCGAAATCCACGCGGATGCGTTCGCACTCGCGAAGAACATCCACGACGAAAAGCTGCACATCGGCGTGTTTCACGGCTACGAATACGCCTGGGTTCACAAGCAAAACCCCGAGTTTATCCCGCTCGCACTCGCCATGCCTCAGGGCCGCACGCTTCAAGCATTCGTGGTCGTTCATAAAGACTGCACCGCGAAAGGCCTCCGCGAACTCGAAGGCGAATGCCTGACGATTCCACGCGGCACGAAGGGGCATTGCATTGCTTTCATCGACAAAGCCAGAGCGGGCCTGCCTACGACGAGTGTGCGAACGTCGACGAAAAAGGGTCTGACATCCGAGGAAGCGTTGAATGCGGTGGCCAACGGCGAAAGCGAAGCGGTTCTCGTCGATGCGGCGGCTTACGCAGGCTACCTCAACCTACAGCCGGGTGGTGCGAAACAACTTCGCGTCATCTGCAAATCGGAACTGTTTCCCGCCACGGTTGTAGTCTATCGCAAAGGTTCGATCGACGAACGCACGATCGAGCAACTACGCACCGGCCTGACGACCGCACACAAAACCGCACAGTATCGACCGCTGATGATGATCTGGAACCTGAAGGGCTTCGAGGAAGTGCCCGCCGATTATTCCGATGACCTCGACGCGATTTTGGCGTGTTACCCGATACCGAAAACCATCGCGACCATCGGCACGGCGAAGGTGGAAAAGTAAGTCGAAATCGCGACGAGATGCTGGAATTGTTGTCGAAAGAAATATCGTGTACCCTGCCCGCATCTTGCTCGGGCGGGGTTTTTTCGTTGCCACGCACCTTCCCAGATCGGGAACGTGCGGTATATTCGTATGAACTTTCGTACAGTGTCTTAGAGGTTCTCACGCGATGGCGGAATTGATCGAAACCGTTTCGATTGCCACCGAAGTCCGGTCCCGTTTTTTACGGTACGCGATGTCGGTCGTGACGGGCCGCGCGCTCCCCGATGTCCGCGACGGCTTGAAGCCGGTGCAGCGGCGCATCCTGTTCTCGATGTACAACGACTCGAATCTGACGTTCGACAAAAAAGCTCTGAAGTGCGCGAAGATCGTCGGCGACGTGATGGGGAACTACCACCCGCACGGCGACGGCGCGATCTACGAAGCGC
>JAYSKW010001006.1:0-2230 GCA_043726085.1 Limnoglobus sp. | reverse complement strand
GGCGGTCACGTGTTCGGGCTTTTGTGGGCCGTTCATGTCCAAAAGTGCCGTGATTGCGAACAGTTCGCCGGCCTTGTGGCAACGCGGTAACGTCTGGATGCATCGCTCGGTTTCCGCGCCGGATGCACTCAGCACGGCCATGCCGAGCGAGGCCCAGAGCGGCGGTGCGCGCGTCGGGAACAAGTCCGCCAGCACGATGTGTGCGAGTTCGCGGGGGAGTGCTTCTTCGAGGTGCGCATCATCGTCGAGACGCAGGTCGATGCGGCGCGTCGTGACTTGGCCATCGTCGAATTTCACGATGGCGTGCCCCGTAGCGGCGGCGGGTTGGGAAGTGCCTTTGGCGAACGCAACGGCGGTCGGGTGCAAGACGATCTCGCACTTCGGCGTCCACGTTCCCGACGCCGGGCCAGACCACTTCGTAAAGGTGGTCGCACGAGACTCGCTCGCCTTCTTGGCGACGGCTTCGGCAATGTCCTTGCTGCCTTGGAAGCGCACGATGAAACTCTCGTTTTCGAGCGAAAACCAGCCCGTTTCAGGTATCGGCGTCGGTGCGGTGGGCTTGATGCCCGCGACGAACGGCTTCGCCGGTTTGCCGTCGATGGTCGCCACGATCGTCTGCCCCGCCTTCTGCAACTCGGCGTAGTTCGGCGCGAGTTTCAGTGCCTCTTCGATCTCCGCGATCGTCTCCGTTTTCGTCTTCGCGTCGCCTTGCGATTTGTTCCACTTATCGGCGGCCACTTTCACGCGGCAATACGCCCATGCCGCCAGTTGATCTTGCGACATTTCCACGCGGCTGGCGAACGCCATCCCGAAGAACTTCGCGGCATCCGCGAACTGGCTCGGCTGCGTTTTGGCTTGGTTGAACGACTGCGTGGCTTGTGCGAGTGGTTCGGCAGCACCTACCGCAAGCGTGCCAACGAGTACCGCAATGAGGGAGAGCAATCGCAACATAGCATCGCATCCGTGCGAAATGGAGTGTCGGCATAATCGAAACGAATCTTTAACCGAATCCGAAATTTCGCACAAGTGGAACGGAATTGCGGTCGCCAGAATCGACGTAAGTCACAATTGCGGAGGTTCTAAAACCCGTTTTTCGAGTGTTTTTGCGTCTCAAAACGCCACTTTTCGATCGCAAACCGCCGATCTGTTTCGAGTGTTTTTGCCGTAAATCGAACTTCCGTTGTGGGTTACGTCGATGGTTATTCGATTGGCACTCGCCGTAAGTACCGACCGAAAATCGACCGGACGCGACACAAAATCGACCGAGCACGACATTTCTATGTCATTTGGAGACACTTTTGGGTACGTTCGCGCACGATACAAAAGTCGACTTACGCCGGATCGCCTGCGATTTTTTGACTGGGCGCGTTCGTGTGGGTGATAACCAATCGGGATAAATTCGCCGCGCCACGTAGTCTTCGGAGTGAAGCGCGTGGGGCGTGAAGACGTTGAGAATGGGTGATGCGTACGCGCTCCGCTTCGCAAAGCCTGCGCGTCGCGGCTAATTCTGGAACGCGGCTCACACCGCGAATTCGTGTTGTTGGCGGTGGTAGGGGCCGTCGAAGTTTTGCGTGCTCTTGTGCCATTCGTGGCGACCGTCGCCGGCTTCGGGTTTGGCCTTCGCCAACACGGCGGCGAGTTCGCTGCCGACTAATGGCGTGAAGTTCTCGGCGATGGCCAAATCTTGTTCGAGCACTTTCATCGAATCGATGCCGACGACGAGCGTGCTGATCGGTTGCGAGAGCGAGTAGCGGATCGCTTCTTCGGCGGTGACGACGCCGCTGCTGACGATCTTGCCGCCTACTGCGAGGTTGCCGCCGCCCATGCTCTTCATGCCGATCGGCGCGATGCCGCGTGCCAGCAGTTCGGGTAAAAGATCGTGGCGGAAACTGCGGTAGAAATGGTCGCAGACGTTGATCGGCATCTGGCAGCTGTCCCACTTATGCAGCGGTAGCATTTTCGCGAGGATATGCGGCGACTTGTGCCCGGTGTAGCCGATGAACCGCACTTTGCCTTCCTTCTGGGCCTTGATCGCTTCGGCAATCGCGCCGCGTTCGACGAGCCATTCCGGGTCGTTGTCGTAGTTGATTTCGTGAAACTGCCACAGGTCGATGACATCGGTTTGCAGCCGGCGCAGACTGTCTTCGAGATGTTGCCGCGTACCGGCGGCATCGCGGGCGCAGTTCTTCGTCATGAGGAACACCTTCTGCCGTTTGCCACCGGCGAGCGC
>JAYSKW010001005.1:0-8184 GCA_043726085.1 Limnoglobus sp. | reverse complement strand
AGAACATGCCGTGCTCCTGAAGAAGGTTTGGTTACCCTTCAAGAAACGGCATGTTCCTCCTTTTGGCCAGCGAGAAGTACGCACTTCCCGGATGAGCCATTTTTACTTCGTGAGGTTACTTCCCGAGTTGCTTCTTGATAGCGTCTTCAATTGATTTCGCCTCTTCGTCGCCGATCGGTTTGTCGGCGGCGAAAGTCCACTTTTTCACGATCTTCATCTTGGAATAGAGGATCACCGTCACGTCGTCGGCATCTTGAATCTCCCACGCGGCGACCGCATCGGACTTTCCTGCTGCTACGCCGAACGGCACGTTGCCCGATTTCAGTTGTGCCGACAGGTCGGCGGCGGCCTTCGCTTTCACGTCGCGCTGATCGTCTTCGGGATACTCTTTGCCGAGCGTCAGGAAAATCACGAACGCACCGAGGCGTTCCGCACGGTGGTCGACGACGAGTTTATCGAGGCGAGCGACGAGTTTCGACAATCCCGCATCGGTCTTGTCGGGCGTCGTTCGCGAGAACACGGCCACGACCGGGTACAATCCGTTATCGCTGACGAGGCAGTGCATCTTCCCCGCACGGTTACGCAGGCTGCCTTTATCGAAGCGTTCGTCGGTCGCGACGAAACTCCGAAAATTGCCGGGCACCGCCGCAACCGGTTTCGGTTCCTGCGCGCAGGCAACGGCACCCATCGCTAACAAAACCGACGATGCGAAACGAACAATGTGGCGACCAATCATCGCGACGCTCCGGTAGACGAAACGAATCCCTAACCCATAGCCTGACGCACCGGGGGGAGTTCGTCAAGCCGCAACGGCCAAGTGCTTTCAGCGATCGGCGGTCATAGGTCAGCAAATCCGGAAGGAGCGAACAGCTTTCAGCAAGACTACGAGTTCAATCAATCCGCTTTTGATTTGCTGACCGCTGACCGCTGAAAGCTTTTCCCTTGCCTTACTCAAGGCATACGGCGATAACTACCTCATTCATTCGCAATCATCCGATTGACTTGCCTGGAGTGGCACCTGATGGCCTACCAAACCCGCTGCCCCGAGTGTCAGGCGAAATTGCGTCTCGACGATACCCCCGCAGCCGATGAGGAAGTCGAGTGCCCGAAGTGCGGCACGCAGTTTACCCCGATGGCATCGTCGGTGGCGGCCAAGCCTTCACCCAAGTCCGAGAAGGCACCGAAGTCCGAGAAGTCCGACAAGCCGAAGCTCGGCGACAAGCTGAAGAAAACGGGCAAGAAGAGCGATGCGAAGGCGGGAGGCGACGGCAAAAAGAAGAAGTACAAAGCCAAGAAAAAGAAGAGCAACGTCGCCGTCATGGCGATGATGGTGGCCGGGGCGTTCGTGATCCTGGCCTGTATCGGTACGATCGCTTATTTGCTACTCAGCAAGAGTGGCAAGATCGAAGATCTTCTGTCGTACGTGCCGGGCGATTTCAACCATACACGCGGCGTGAACGTCGGCTTAATCAACCGTTACCCCGGCTATAAACCCGAGATGGAGAAACAACTCGCCGTCGCCATTAAAGATGTTGCCGATGAGATTGCGAAGGCGGCCGATGTGGAACCGGATATCTTTCTCGACTATGCGATTAGCTCCAAGAAGCGCGAGGGCGGTACGGCGGGGCAGATTTTCGTTTTGAAGAGCGCGAGGAAGTTCGATGCAACGGCGTTGCTCGCGAAGCTCGGCGGTGCCGCGCAGAACATCGATGGGCAAGCCTACACTAAGTTGGCCGGGAAAGCAGGGCTGTTGACCAATGCCTGCGTGTATGCGCCGACGGATCGCTTAGTGATCGTGGTGACGGCCGCGGGCAATCAAGATGCCGTGTTGCGTGCGAGTATCGGCGGGCGGAAGCAGAAGGAAAATACCCTCGGTGGGAAGCTCGGAGCGACCGGTGGCCGCGTGACCAAGGGGAACATCTGGCTGCTGGTTCAGGCCACGGGCGACCTTTCCGGTTACATCAAATCGTTGGGAGAAGGCGTCAAAGACTCGCACAGTCAAGTCACCAGCCAGACCGAGCAATCGAAGATGTTCGGCATGTTCGTCAACTTCGGAGGTCGCGGCGTCGTGATGGGAGCTGCGCTTCAGTGCGCGAATAAAGAAGCCGCAAAAAGCCTCTACACGCAGGTGAGCGAAGGGCCTTTGAGTAAAGGCGACGACTCCGAACCGCCGAACGACTTCAAGAAAGTCTTCAGTAGTTATGCGACGAAGGAATTCAAAATCTACTTGGCCGACTTAACGTTCAACACGACCGGCGATTGCGCTTACTTTCATTCGCGACTCATCAAGGACAAGGCGCAACCACTGTTGAATACCTTCAACAATCCCAATTCCGCCGATTCGGCACCCGCAGGCGGCGGTGGCTTTGGCCAAATAGGCCGGTGAGTTTCGGGTCGAACGACTTCGGGTTGATCGCATTACACCCACTTGCTATTAGGCACACGCCCCAAACCCCCACGGAGGCGTTTTCCATGCGAACCCGTTTCTCGATTCTCGCGCTCGCGGTTTCTCTGTTGGCACTGCCCGTATCGGCGCAGGTGCAGCCGATGGCCATTCCCATTTCCACTGCCATTCCGCCCAAACCGGTGAAGCCGCAATCGCGTATCTTTGAAGTCGCCGATCTCGTATTTGCACCGATTCTGATACCGGGTGCGGCCGCACAAGAAAACACTCGGATCGGGAACGCCAAATCGCTGACGAAACTGATCGTGGCGATGGTGAAATCGGAATAGTGGGAGCGCCACGGCGGAGCCGGGAAACTCGACTTCATCGCCGCTTCGGATTGTCTTTGCGTCACGAATACACCCGAAATCGTCGCGGATGTCGCGAAGATGCTCGAGAACCTACGCAAAATGCAAGACCGGTCCGTGATGATACAAGTGAGCTTTTTCACGATGCCCGCCGGTTTCGGTGCGAAAGCCGGTTGGGTCGAGAAGGGCAAGACTTCGACCAAACTCTGGACGGCGTGCGAAGCGGAAAAGGCTTGCAAATTAATGCAGAACGAAAAGGAACTCAGCATGTTGTCCACCCCCACCTTGTGCATTTTCGATGGCGAAGTAGGTAACTTTATGGCTGGCCAAATCGTCCCCGATCTCCAGCCGCTGAAACTGGCGAACGCGACGGAACCGACCGATCCGAAAACCGTCGAAGTCGGGCTGAAATTCCAATGTACACCGACGGTTTCTGCCGATGGTCAGTCGATTCAACTGAAAATGGAAACCGAGTATACGAGTCCGAGCGGCACGGTACCCCACCCAATCAACCGCGTATCCAATTCTTCGATCGTCGCGTTACCGGAGGGAAACTCGGCACTCGTATTCCTCGGCAACCAGAAGGCGGTCGAGAAATTTGAAACTCGCGTGCAGGCACTGTCGCAACTTCCCTATTTGGATCGGTTGACTCGCACTGTGGGCGTCAAGCCCGTCGAACAAGAAGTCTACCAAATCGTGACGGCCCGCTTGCTGAAACAATCGTACAACGCAAAGTAACATGACCGTGCGAGGAAGGTTCCCCCAGGGTGCGACGAGGACGCCGAACCCTGGGCTTGTCGTTCATTTCGGAGATGTGCCATCGCCGACATTACCAACCCGCGATTGCTGTGGATTAAGTTCGGCCTGTTCGTGTTCCTCGGGGTCGTGGCCACCGCAATGGCGTTGGTCATGTTTCCCGATTTGCAACTCGCGCTGTTGATGGCTATCGCGATTTGGGCCTTCTGCCGCGCGTATTACTTTGCGTTTTACGTCATCGAACACTACGTCGATCCATCGTATCGGTTCGCGGGTCTCGGCTCGTTCGTTCGCTACGCACTGCGACGGCGATAGTGCAAACGTCGGCACTTCTCTTATAATTCCTACACCCGTCCGCAACCGGAGCATTCCATGGATTTCCCTCTGCCGCCGATGGGCGAAGGGCTATACGAAGTCGAACTCGTTCGCTGGCTCGTGAAGCCGGGCGAGGCGGTGCAACGCGGGCAGGCATTGCTCGAAGTCTTGTCAGATAAGGCCACGATGGAAGTGCCTGCGCCGTTCGCGGGGACGATCAACGCGACTCTTGGCCAACTTGGGGCAAAGATCGCCATCGGGCAAGTCGTGCTCAGTTACGAACCACTCACAAGCGAAAATCCCTCGACAACACCCATCGCGATTACGCCGACTGTCACCCCGTTGGCAGCCACTGACATCGCACCGTCACTCGCGCCGGTGGCTGCGCCGTCGGTCCGGCATATTGCACGCCAATTCGGCATCGATCTCGCGCAGGTTCGCGGCAGTGGCCCCGGTGGACGAATCTTGCTCGACGACCTCACCCCGCAGATGAACCCGATCGCAGCAACGATCACTGCCGCCACGTCGGTACAAGCGATGCCGCCGTTCGACCTCGGCAAACCGGGCACGCGCGTGCCGCTCGTCGGCCTTCGCAAGAAGATCGCTGAGAAGATGGTCGAAGCGAAAAAGTTCATCCCACATTACTCGTACATCGACGAATGCGACTTCACCGAACTGGTTCACCTACGCGGGCAGTTGCGTTCTCCACTCGCGAAAACCGGCGTGAAACTGACGTATTTGGCGTTCGTCGTGAAAGCCGTCGCACGGGCGCTGCGCGAGGTGCCGATCGTGAATAGCACCTTCGACGATGCGAAGCAAGAAATCACGATGCACGACCGCTACCACATCGGCATCGCGGTGGCGGCCCCGAGTGGGTTGATCGTGCCGGTGATTCGCGATGCCGACCAACGCGATCTGTCCGGTATCGCCAAGGAGATCGAACGGCTGAGCGACGACTGTCGGGCCGGGCATGTGAAAGCGGAGGATCTAAAAGGCGGCACCTTCACGGTGTCCTCGATTGGCAGCATCGGCGGGCTGATCTCGACGCCGATTATCTACCATCCGCAAGTGGGAATCTTGGGCCTCGGGAAACTGGTCAAGCGTCCCATCTACGACGACCACGGGCATTTGAAACCCGCCGACATCGCGTACCTGTCGTTCTCGTTCGATCATCGCATCGTCGACGGCGCAATCGGCGCGATCTTCGGAAATGCCGTGCAACGGCATCTACAATCGCCCGCGCTATTGCTGCTGTAACCCGCTTTTCATTCTCTTTGCCGAAGAGGAGTTTCCATTTGACCCCAATCGTACCGAATCGGTTTCTCGTTCGACTTTGTCACCCGTGCGAATACTGCAAGGCGATGCCGTTGGGCGACGACGACGATGGCATCGTCGATCTGCCGGAGTCGGCACGCATCGAGACGTTCGCGGAACTCGATAGCGCGAACCGCATCGGCGATGTGCGGCTGGCGTGGAACGAGTTCGGCATCGGTGTGCAAGTGACCGTTACGGGTAAAGAGCAGGAACCGCAGGGCGACATCGATCGGCCGAAAACGTCTGACGGGTTCACGCTCTGGATCGACACGCGCGACGCCCGCAGTAGCCACCGGGCCACGCGCTATTGCCACCAGTTTCACTTTCTGCCGAGTGGCGGCGGCACCGAGAAAGAAGAACCGGCGTTCGCGCAAACGAAGATCAATCGCGCCCTTCAAGATGCCCCGCTTTGCACCGTAAGCGATGTGCCGTTCCGCAGCCACACGGTGAAAGGTGGCTACCGGCTGGAAGCGTTCTTGCCCGTCGGAGCGCTGACCGGCTACGACCCCGAACAACATCCGCGCCTGGGTTTCTACTTTGCCCTCCGTGATCGCGAACGCGGCGACGAGTTCCTGAGCGTGAACGCGGATTTCCCGTTCGCCGACGACCCATCGTTGTGGGCCGTGCTCGAACTGACGCGGTAGGTTCAAACTCACCTGCGAGGAAAATCATCCGTTGCCGGCGCGTCGGACTAACATCACTGGTACCTGCCTACCCCAACTTTCGGAGTTTCGTTGTGATTGTGTTCGCCGATGAGAGTCTCGCGTCGATTGCGACCGCCCTCCGCAAAGTCAACATCGAAGATCTGCTACTCCCCGTGTTGATTCAGTTAATCGTCATCATCTTGGTCGCCCGCCTGTTTGGGATGCTGTTGCGCAAGCTCGGGCAACCGACGGTTGTTGGCGAAGTCGTGGCCGGTATCGCGATGGGGCCATCGCTGTTCGGCGCGCTGTTCCCCGCGCTGTCGGCGGCCGTGTTTGTGCCGCACCTCGAAGGCGTGCCCGATCCGATTACGGCGGCGATGTACCCGAAGATCTTCTCGGTGCTTTCGCAAATCGGCCTGATCTTCATGCTGTTTCTCGTCGGGCTGGAGTTCGAGTTCCACCACCTGAAGCAGAATGGCCGATCCGCATTGCTGATCTCGCTGATCGGCGTGATCTTCCCGTTCGCGTTGGGGGCGGCGTTGGCCCCGGCGATCCACCCGTACCTCGAAGCACATCCGGCCACGGGGTTGCCCGTCGAGCGGTTTGGCCTCGTGCTGTTTCTCGGCATCGCGATGTCGATTACCGCACTGCCCGTGCTCGGCCGCATGATGATCGAATGGGGCATCAACCGCACGCAATTCGGCGCGATCGTCATCACGGCGGCGGCGATCAACGACGCCGTCGGTTGGATATTGCTCGCCTCCGTTGTGGCACTCGCGAAGGCGCATTTCGACATCGTCAATACGCTCAAAATGATCGGACTCACCATCGGTTTCAGTGCGATTCTCTTCTACGTGGCACGGCCGATACTCATCGGGTTCTTCGCGCGGTCACTAGCGAAATCGGGTGGCACGCTGACGCTGAACGCGACCGCGTTCCTCATCGTCGTGATGTTCATTTGCGCGACGCTGACGAATCTGATCGGCATTTTTGCGATCTTCGGCGCGTTCCTGCTCGGCGCGGTTCTGTCCGATCAAGATGCCCTCCGCGAGGCGATCACGAACCGCATGCGCGACTTCGTGACGTCGTTCTTCCTGCCGATCTTTTTCACTTACACGGGGCTGCGTACGGAAATCGGTTCGCTGAACGGCTCGACGATGTGGCTGATCTGCGGGGGCGTCATTCTCGCCGCGACCGTCGGCAAACTCCTCGGCTGCGGTCTGGCGGCCCGCATGAGCGGCTTTGGCCGCAAGGAATCGTCGCTCGTCGGCATTATGATGAACACACGCGGCTTGATGGAACTGATCGTCATTAACGTCGGCTACGACACCGGCTCGATCCCCAAGAGCCTGTTCTGTATGCTGGTGCTGATGGCCGTCGTAACCACCGTCATGACGACGCCACTCATTCGCCTCTTCGCCCGCGGCACCGAGATCGAAGCGCCGCTGAAACAATCGGGGTTCATGGACAAATGAAAGCGCTCGGTGTATTTTGCGGGTCGGCGATCGGCACGAATCCGATCTACGCGGCCACCGCCCGCGAACTCGGTATGGCTCTCGCACGACATGGTATCTCGCTCGTCTACGGTGGCGGGCGGATTGGCTTAATGGGCCAAGTGGCGATGGCGTGTCTGGCCGATGGCGGGCGAGTCATCGGCGTGATTCCGCATCTGCTTTCGCAGAAAGAAATCGCCTTTGAAGAGGTCACTGAACTGATCCTCGTCGATTCGATGCACGCGCGAAAAGCATTGATGGCGCAGCGTTCCGATGCCTTCGTGGCGCTACCCGGCGGCTACGGCACGTGCGATGAACTCTTTGAAATCCTAACGTGGGCGCAACTCGGCATCCACAACAAACCGATCGCGTTGTTGAACGCGAACGGCTTCTTCACACCGCTACTGGCGTGGCTCGATCAACTGACCGCCGACGGATTTCTGAAACCGAAACACCGCTCGCGATTGCTCGTCTGCGACACGGTGCCCGAGTTGCTCGAAGCCCTATCGAACTGGACGCCATCCGAACCGACGACCCCAGCCGACAAGATCGTCGGGCCGTGAGAAGTCGTTTGGATGAATGTCCCTTACTTTCATCATTATCGACATTGTAAAATTGCTTGACATCCCAGCCAGCAAGACTAGTGGAATCCAGAGCCAGATTGATTCTTTTTCTCTGCGTCAATGCCATAAAATTCTTGCGGAATTTATCAATTCGTGCTTTGAATTTCACGGTCACATCAGCACCACAAGTGCGCTGTAAACCATTTGCGTCACTGTATAGTATCCAATTATTCCTCGCGGCTAAGGGTCTGTAACGAAATTAGTGTAACAACTTTGGCTGACGGTATAGCCGTCCGCCATGAAGACCAGTGACCACGCCGAAGGGATTCGGCAACGATACGAACTGTT
>JAYSKW010001004.1:0-4322 GCA_043726085.1 Limnoglobus sp. | reverse complement strand
CAAGGCGCGGGTCCAGGCGGTGAAGCGGAGGGTGCGTCAGATGGCGGCGGCCAAACCGGAAGCGGTCTACCCGGCCACGCCGGAGGCCGATTTGTGGGTAGTGCTCGATGAGGAACTCGCGAAGTTGCCCGAACAACTCCGGCAAGCGGTGCTCGTTTGTGATGTCAACGGCAAGTCCCGTTCGCAAGCGGCGAAGGAACTCGGCTGGCCCGAAGGCACCGTGGCGAAACGGCTCGCCAAGGCCCGCGAGCAGTTGGCCAAACAACTGACGCGGCGCGGCATCACGCTCAGTGTCAGTGCGTTGTCAGTGATGCTTTTGGAAAGCGCCACGGCTGCGGTCCCGAGTGCGTTGTTCGTCGATACCGCGCGTGAGGCATTGGCGTACGCGGGTGGAAGTGGCGGTTCGCTGGCAGTTCAAACTCTTGCGGAGGCGGTCATGCGTTCGTTACACGTTGGCACGTTGAAAATGGGAGCCATCGTCGGCCTATTGGTCGTCGCGCTCGCCGGTGGCAGCCTGATGCTCGCGGGCGGCCCGAACGGAAAACCGGGCGACAAAACCGAGGTGCCGAATGTGGCGAAAATTGCCGCGATACCGAAGCTTGAGCCAGTCGCATGGAAGGAAAAAGCGACGATCGACTTTCCCGGCACGTTGCCCGTATCGATCGCGTATTCCGCCGACGGCAAAACGATCACCATCGGCGACACGAACGGTAAAGTGTCGGCCTTCGACGCGGCGACGAACGAGAAACTCTGGGTGAGCGAAGCCGGTGGCACGCACGCTGCGGTCGCGTTCTCGGCGGATCAGAAACAGGTGTATGCCACGTTCGACGAAGGCGTGCGGTTTCTCGATGCCAGCACCGGGAAAACGCTCGAAACGCTGAAAGAGAAATACCTCAGCACACCTTACTCTATCGGTGTTTTCCCGAGCAAATCCTTCGCCGAGACGCACGTGCGCTCGCAGATTATAGTCGGCACCAGTAAGGGTTACACCATCACGAGTTGGACCGATGGCAAGCTCTCGACGGCGGGAACGATCCAGATGAAGGTCTCGGCGAATACCAGCCATGCGGTGCCGTTGGCCGTCGATCCCGCAGGCAGTTCGGCGATCAGTACCGGCCCCCTCGACCCCAAAACGAACAAGAACGTACTGTGGGCTTACGTCTGTGGGAATTACGATAAGGACAGCCCCGGCAACCGCGTTCTCGAAGGGCACACGGCTACCGTCACGTCTGCGGCGTGGTGCGCAGGCGGAGCGATTACGGGTGATGCCGATGGTTGCATCATCGTTTGGGACGCGAAGACGTTGAAAGAGACGCGCCGCCTCGAACTCGGCGGGCATATCCAAATGCTCGCGATCAGCAACGACGGCAAGTACACGGCCGCGATGGTAATTGGGAAACAGGCCGAGGTGTACGTCTGGGAAACCGCGAAACCGACGAACACTCTGAAACCGATTCACACCGAAGCCAGTGATTTCCGCGGCAACGGTACGGTTGCCAGTCTCGCGTTCTCACCCGATGGGAAGCAACTGCTCGGCAGCGTTAGTAACAAGTTGTGGCTGAATTTTCTGGGCAGGCTCATCGGTAAAGTCCGCGTGTGGGAAGTGGCAACGACCGCGAAGCCCGCGCAGATCAAGCCGTTGCCCAAGGGCAGTTCCAAAACCATCACCATCCCCGAACTCCAGACGACCGACATTCACTCTGCGATCTTCTCGCCGGATGGCAAGACATTCGCGGTCGGCGAACGCGGTGGATACGTTACCCACTGGGATGCCGCGACGCACAAGAGACTATGGGCGACCGACAAGTACGACCCCGTGGCGACGGCGAGCCTGTCGTTCTCGCCGGACGGCACCGACATCGCGTTCGGCGATGGTCGCCGCATCGTCTTCTTGAAAGCGGCCACCGGCACGGCGTTCCTCGAATGGGAGGACCACCCGAGCGACGCCATCGCGTTCGGGCCGCAAGGAAAGATGTTACTCGGGCACAATGGGGTATCGCTGACCGCGACGACGTTACCTCCGGCTACAGCCAACACGAAGGTGAAGCCCCGCGACGTCTTGCGTGGCAGCGGAATCGGTCGAATCGCGGCGGGCGTGGCCGTGCCGTCGAAAGGCACCGACTACGCCTACCTCTTACACGCCGACAACACGCAGAAAAATGGGGCCATCGTCGTGCGGGGCGACCTACAAATGGAGCTTCGCGGCCACACCGGGACGTGCTTCGCCGTCGCATGGTCGCCGGACGGGAAATCCGTTGCCACTGGTTGCGACGATGGCAAAATCGTCGTGTGGTCGGGCAAGGAGTACGACGGGAAGCGAGACCTTCAGAAGGACTACAGCGAGATGCGCGAGATTCCAACCGAAGACTCCCGCGTGCGCGCTCTCGCGTTCGCCCCGGATGGCAAGACGCTTTACTTCGGTTCGGCGTCGCCCACCGCCGTCACCGGATGGGATCTCACGACCGGGAAGTCCACCTTCCACCAAACCATCGGTGGCCCAGCGGTAACGAGCCTGTCGTTCACCCCAAATGGGCAGTCGCTGCTCGTCGCCACCGGCAATCCGTACGGCAACGGCACCGCCGAAGGCCGCGTCGAAATCTGGCAAATGGGAACCGAGCCACGCAGATGAAAGATACTTCATGACGGGGCGTCCGGCGTGCGGGGCAGAACCCGCCGCCACAGCGCACGCAGCGACTCACGCTCGGCGATTGGGTCGGCCCCCAGCCGCAACCCGAGTGTGGCTTCAAACATGCCCACCAGCGTGACCGCCGACACATCGCCCGCGTGCCCGTGAAAGGCATCGTGAAACGCCCAACCGGCGTTCCGACCGGTCGCGCGAACGCAGACCGACACCCACAAGCACCCATCCGCCCAAACGCTCAACCGCAGATGCCCGCGTCTGAGATCGAGGTTAAGCCGCTCGAAGGTTCCCACCGCGGACTCGCTGAACTCTTGGCTACAGGATACCCCGCCAGCCCGGTGCTTGATAGCCTTTCGTCGGCGGAGGAAGGCCGCCGCGATGTCGGCGAGCAGCGACGCGTCGAACGTCGGCCACGCGGCAGATTCGGTCGGCTTCCGCTTCACGCTGTCCCTACGCCGCTGCCAGTTACGTATCGGATATGGTTTCACTGTATGGTTACTTGTATGATATGGCATCCAAATCTCTTGTCGCAATTCGATCAACTAGTGACACTGCCTCACTCTCAGAGTATACATTCCAGTTTCCCCATTCTTCCAGTTTTCCGGCGATGAGGCTACGGCCCCATTTCGATAAAGACGTTGCTCCGTACCCAATGTGAAAGCGATCTTCAAGAGGCTCAATAGCAAGAATCGTATGATAACTCCCAGTAAGGCCAGCCTCGTAATTCGGTGCCGTTCCAATGTAAAAAAACGTATGACTAAAGTGTCCGTATACTTTGTTTGCATACGGACGTTTCGCGAGTTGTAACAGAATTCTTGCGAACGACTCCATGTCGCTTGCGATGAGCATGATGTAGGACTCCTGTTCTAGATCCGATAATAATCTCCACATGAGAAGCCCCACCGATGGAATTATTCTGGCTCGCAATTAACATTTTGCTGCCTGATAGAAGATAGAAGTTTCAGCTGCGCAAGCTCATCATTCTCGAGCTTGCTATCGTCGACGCGACGAAACACGTTGATCCACGGCCCCGGTCCGCCAAGACTATAAAAGCCACACTATTACTCGGCGAACCCATAATCTCATAGTTCGCCGAAGGCGTAGTCGTAACCGTCACCGCGCCCGATGTGGCGGGCGCGTTGTTATTCATGGTGAAATTCACACTCACTTCCGAAATCCCTGGCAGAAATGTCGCACTGGTGTTGCCACCATACCCACCGCCAATCGTGAACCCACTCGGCCCATTCGGCGTCGGCGTGACGGTATAATTCACAGTCAAATACGAATCCGCCACCGTACGTTTAATCACATACATCCCACCATTCGATCCGGATTGCGCCACCAAGTCGCCATCGCCGAAATACACTTTTTGCACCGGCGCGAGAAACGGATCGTTATCCGCAATTAACACTTGTGCGACTGCGTATTTGTCTGTAAAATCGGGTTGCCTATTGTTTACTTGTCTTTCGGCTCCGGCAGGCCGCGGATGACGCGGCCGCATTTTGCGGCGGTTTCCAAGGCTTCGGTTGCTGTATCGGCGCGAATGATGTTCAATGTATGTGCCAGCGGTTTGATGTGATCTTTCACTTCAAAGTACTGATCCTTCGTAAAGGCATACCACTTTGCGTTGTCGACATCGTGAATGAGTGTATTCACCGGCTTGGTTTTCCAGTCTTTCCAA
>JAYSKW010001003.1:0-1201 GCA_043726085.1 Limnoglobus sp. | reverse complement strand
GCAGGCGAGTGAGTTCGGCACTTATCCAGTTGCGAAATGGTCGGTACACAAAAACGCTTGAAACTACCGTGCGAAGTAGACCGCGCCGACGACAATCGATGCAAACACGAGGATGCCGAGAAGGATCGCAGCGATCAGCCAGAGCCGCGATTGGCCTACTTTCACTGGAGGGGCGAGGGCTTTCGCTTTGCCCGTCGAACCGCGTGGAATGCGCACGATCGCATCGGAGGCTGCGTTCGAATTGGAACCTTTCAGCGGTTCTGTGGTACTCGAACGGATCGTCGGCACGGTCGCCTGATCGTAGTCGGCACCGACTTGCACGTTCGGCGTGCGCGGTCCGCTCTTGTCGGTCGTGACATTGTATTTGTTCGAACTCGCTCCGCCGCGGCGCGGGCCTCGCGCTCCGCCACGGCTCGTCGCACCCGTTTTCACCTTGTCTGCCGAATGCCCTGCGAGTGCGAGAACGACCGCGCACAGGTCGGGCATCTCGTGTTCGGGCGGGGCTTCGATCGGCAAATCGGCCCACTCGGCGAGTGCCTCTGCCACCTCGATCGGCGTCTGGTAGCGGTTTTCGGGGCGTTTCCGCAGCATTTTCTTCAACACTTCGACCATGCCGGGTGGCACATCATCGCGGAAATCGTTGACCGACTGCGGTTCAGATGTCTGATGGAACACTAGCTTCTGCGCGATCGTGCCTTCCGGCACCGGCGACTGCCCCGTCAGCATGAAGTAGAATGTTCCGCCCAGCGCGTAGATGTCGGCCCGGATATCGACGATGTTGCTCAGTGCCTGTTCGGGCGCGAGATAATCGGCGGTTCCGAGCACACATTTGTCGTCGTATTTCGCGGTCAGGTTGTCGGTTTTGTCGTTGAAGAAGCGGGCGAGGCCCATGTCGAGCAACTTCACGGTGCCGGTGCGGTCGAGCAGCACGTTGCCGGGCTTGACGTCGCGGTGAACCATGCCGAGATCGTTCGCATGATGTAGCCCCACGGCCGATTGCGCGATGTAATGCGCCACGCGGATCGGGTCCATCGGGCCGAAGCGGGCGACGATCTCCTGCATACTCGCGCCGTCGACGTACTCCATCACGAGGAAGTGCAGATTCTCGGCTTTGTCGATGTCGTGGGCGCGAACGAGGTTCGGGTGATCCATCGCCGCCACCGCACGCGCTTCGCGGTAGAATCGCTCGAGGTTCGACGGG
>JAYSKW010001002.1:0-4717 GCA_043726085.1 Limnoglobus sp. | reverse complement strand
ATCGACGACCGTCCAGATGCCGTTGTTCATCTGCGCGAGCGTGCCGAAGAACACGAGGATGAGCGACAGGCTGAACAGCACAATCGTCAACTGCAACGATGCCACCGGTTTCAGAACGTATTTGATCTGATTCCAGAGCGACGTTTGTGGCTTGGTTTTCGCGGGTATATCGAGTATTTCGTTTGTCATTCGTGTGTGCCTTGCGTGATGTCACGAGAGAGAGTTCGCCATATTATTTTGGCATCATCGGTGGGCGGGACATCACCGGATTCGTCGATAAATACTTCTGGTCGATGTTCGTCTGGATCGAACTCGACCTCGTTTTGAAGTTCATGCAAGTCTTTTTCTGGTTCCCGAAAACCTGGACACTGCCGTCTTACGTGGCGATCCCGTTCCCAGCGGGTAAGCTCATCGGCTTCGCGATGCTGACAAATTTGTTGGCGGCACACCTCGTTCGTTTCCGCCTGACGTGGAAGCGTTCGGGCGTAATGATTATCCACGCGGGCCTGATATTGTTGTTCGTCGGTGAAGCGATCACGCGAATGAAACAAGTCGAGCAAACTATGGTGATCGACGAAGGTCAGACGGTTCACTTTGCCGAAAACTCGCGATCGTACGAATTTTCCTTCGAGGATAAGTCTGCGAAAGAACACGATACCGTCGTGGTCGTTCCCGAGTCACTCGTCCACATCGGAAAGCGGTTCTCCGACCCGCAGGTGCCCGTCGATCTGCTCGTTCTGAGCTACTACAAGAACTCGTCCGTTCGTGCTGTCAATCCGAGCGACAAGAACCCTGCCACGGTTGGACAAGGGCTAACCGAGTTTGCCGAATACCGCAAAGAAATTACGGGTGTTAGTACCGATCCGAAGATGGATGCGCCATCCACTTACATAACAATCCTGCGCAAGGGTACCGATGAATCGCTCGGGACGTATCTCCTCAGCCGATTTTACAAGCCCGATACTCTCGAACTCGACGGCAAGACGTATTCGATCTCGCTCCGAAATACGCGTTACTACAAGCCGTTCAGTGTGAAACTGAACAAGTTTCGTTTCGATCGTTACATGGGTACGACAAAAGCCCGAAATTTCTCGAGCGATGTACGTCTCGTCGATCCGGCAAACGACGTGGATCGCGAATATCACATCGCGATGAACGAACCGTTACGCTACGGTGGCGAGACGTTCTATCAGCATTTCTTCAACGAAAAAACCGAGAAAACAACGATCCTGCAAGTCGTACGCAATCCCGGCTGGCTGATCCCGTACATCTCGTGCGTGATGGTCACGCTCGGCATGACGATCCACTTCGGCATCTACTTGATTGCATTTCTGCGCAAAGTGCGAATTGCCGAGTTCAGCCAACTGATGAAGGCATCCAACTCAGATTACGTGCCAAAAACGGGCACCGCACGCTACCTGCCATGGCTCGGCGTTGGGCTGGCCGTCGTGTTCGTTCTGTATTCGATCGGTAACATGTCGCCCACCACGCAGCCGTACAACCTGAAAGGCCTCGGGCAGATTCCCGTCGTCGATGGCGGTCGGGTCAAACCGCTCGACACCGTGGCTCGCGTGAGTTTGCGTTCGATCAGTGCTCGCGAAACCACTACCGATGAAAATAAAATTGAACAACCCGCAATCCAGTGGTTGCTCGATGTGATGACGAGTCGCCAGGACACGAAAGCGGCAGCCTGGAAATATAAGGTTTTTAAGATCGAAAACGATCAAGTTCTTGGCTTATTGAAGTTACAGCCTCGGAGTGGTCTGTTATACGCTCTCGACGAATTCGGCGAGTATGTCCTCGTACTGCAAAAGCAGGCGAAAAAGGCCGGGGATAAGGATGAGAAAGATCGCGATCTGTACGATCTGAAAGTGCTTGAAGTGTTTCGTCGCGTTCAGCTTTTTTACGACCTGACGATGATTAAATCGCCGATTTCTATCGCGCCTTCGCCAGGTAACGAGCAGTGGGCAACACTACCGGATACTTTGGATAAATACAGCGATGCGGCAAAGGCATTCGTCATGGAGAAAAGCGGAGTCGCGTTCGAAGACGTTTCAAAATTGCCAAAGCAAGAACAAGAATTCGTCACACAGATGTTCCGCGAGAAGTTGATCGAACTCTCCGCCGAGTCGCCATCGATCAGTTTCTGGACGGGGATCATTCAGGCTTACCGCAACAAGAAGCCGGACGATTTCAACAAGCTGATTGAGAACTATTCGAACAAGGTTTCGGTTCCAGGCATGAGCCTTGCCAAGACACGCCTTGAGACGATGTACAATGGCTTCGCGCCGTTCTACGTCTGCCTCGTTCTGTACATCGGGGCGGTGTTGCTCTGCTTCGTCAGTTGGTTCGGTTACACGAACGAATTGCGCCGGTCGGCGTTCCGGATGTTGATCTTCACGGCGGTGATTCACTTCGTCGCGCTGATCGTACGCATGTACTTACAAGATCGCTGGCTCGTCTTCGTCACGAACCTCTACTCGTCCGCGATCTTCATCGGCTTCGGCTGCGTACTGCTCGGGTTGCTGCTCGAACGGCTGTACCCCATCGGTATTGGCAACTTGCTCGGTGCGACGCTCGGCGTGGCCACCACGATCGTTTCGCACCAAATCGGTGCGAGCGGCGATACGCTCGAAATGATGGTGGCCGTACTCGATACGAACTTCTGGCTGGCTACGCACGTGACCTGCGTGACGTTCGGCTACACCGCCACTTTCGTCGCGGGTGCGCTCGGCGTGATCTACGTGATCGCGGGGATATTCACACCCGCGATCAATTCCGAAGCGAACAAAGCGTTCGGTAAAATGCTCTACGGCGTCGTTTGTTTTGCCACGCTCCTCAGCTTGGTCGGCACCATCCTCGGCGGCATCTGGGCGGACCAATCGTGGGGCCGCTTCTGGGGTTGGGATCCCAAAGAGAACGGGGCCGTGCTGATCGTGATTTGGAACGCGCTCATTCTGCACGCACGATGGGCGGGCCTCGTCAAAACGCGCGGGATCGCATTGCTCACGATCGTCGGCAGTATGATTACCGTTTGGAGTTGGTTCGGCACCAATCAACTTGAGATCGGCCTTCACGCTTATGGCTTCAACAACACGCTCGCACTCGTCTGTTCGGGTCTCTGGGTGTCGCACGCGATGCTGTTAGCCATCGGGATGACCCCGACGAAACATTGGATGAGCTTCGCAAAAGCACCGGAAGGGGCCGTTACCGCAACGAAGGTGGTCGCCGAACGGAACGGATCGAGCAAGAAGAAACGCAAGCAGGATCGGACTGTCTAGAGTCGCGTTTCCGCACGAGTCAATATAACAGCCTACCTCATAAACTCTCTTTTGAGGTCGCTGTTCCGATGAGTACGAAGACTGTCCGCGTGGGGATTGTGGGCCTCGGTTTCGGGGCCGAATTTATACCGATCTACAAGGCGCACCCGAACGCGGAGATGTACGCGATCTGCCGCCGAAACAAAGCCGAACTCGATGCGTGCGGGGACAAGTACGGCATCCCCGCACGCTTCACGAGCTTCGAGGATTTGCTTCGCGATCCGAAAGTCGATGCGGTTCACATCAACAGCCCGATCCCCGATCACGGCCCGCAAAGTATCGCCGCCCTGAAGGCAGGCAAGCACGTCGCGTGTACCGTGCCGATGGCGACCGACCCGAACGATATTCGCGAGATTATCGAACTGACGCGGAAGACCGGCAAGACGTACATGATGATGGAAACGGTCGTGTATGCCCGCGAATATCTGTTCGTAAAAGAGCTTTACGAGAAGGGCGAACTCGGCCGCATTCAGTTCCTGCGCGGCAGCCATCAACAAGATATGGACGGTTGGCCGAACTACTGGCCGGGCCTGCCGCCGATGTGGTATGCCACGCACTGCGTCAGCCCGTGCCTCGCGTTGCTCAGCAAGCCGGGGCAACCCGCACTCGCCGAGAGCGTCGTCTGCCACGGCTCGGGCCGCATCCGCGAAGACCTGGTCACCAAATACAATTCGCCGTTCGCGATTCAAACCGCCACGTTCAAGATTTGCGGTTCGGACGTCGTCGCCGAAGTGACGCGCAGCTTGTTCGACACCGCTCGACAGTACCGCGAGAGTTTCGATGCGACCGGTTCCAAGAAGAGTTTCGAGTGGCAACAGGTCGAAGGCGAAGACCCCGTGATTCACACGAAGAGCACGCCGGAGAAGCCGATCCCGGAGCCGCAAATTCCGGTGCGGGTGAAAGTGCCCGATTACGCGAAGTTACTGCCCGCCCCGATCCAACAGTTCACGATGCCCGCCGCAATTCAGGATGCGGACCATCTTTCGTTCCTGCAAGGCGGCGGCCACGGTGGCAGCCATCCGCACCTGACGCACAATTTCTTGATGGCCGCACTCGGCGAACAGCCTGCGTTCCCCGACGCTGTAACTAGCGCGAACTGGACGCTCGTTGGAATTTGTGCGCACGAATCGGCGATGAAGGGTGGCGACCGCGTGAAGATCCCGCAGTTCTGAGAATGGGCAAACGTACCCGAAGCGCGAGAGTGACACGCGCTTCGGGCGACGGAAATCGCTTACACAAACTTCGTTTTGCCGGGCACCGAGACGGGTGGCACGGGCAGTTCCATGTCGAGCGACAGGTTGGCTGGCATCGTGTCGAGCTTGCTGGCAAGGGCTTTTTGCCACGTCAGCGATTCGCCAGTGTAAGTCGACATGCGGCCCATGATCGCGGTCATGGTG
>JAYSKW010001001.1:0-3113 GCA_043726085.1 Limnoglobus sp. | reverse complement strand
GCGTAGATCACGGAAGTTGGGATCATGATGAGAGGGATTCCATCAATCGGGGAAGCTCAAGTCGTTCAGGTAGCGTTCGCGAAACGTTGCCGGGAAATACAGATCGCTGGGCAAGTCGATCTTCAGCGTGTCGCCATCGGTCAGGATTACGCTTCCCAGGTGCGGTTTCGTACCGTTGTGCGAAGTGGCACCGAGTACGAAGCACGCCGTGGAATACGCATCGGCTTCGGCGGCAGTTTGGGCCACCACACTCGCACTGGCGATGCCGTCTGCGGGCCAACCGGTTCGCGGGTCGAGCACGTGCCCCAGCTTTTTGCCATTGTACTCGAAATACTGGAACGTGGCCGCTGAGGTTGCGAAACCGCAGCCATTGAGCCGCACGGTGCCGAGTGTTCGGGCAGTGTCCCACGGGTGGCGAATCGCAATCGGCCAACCGAGCGTGTCATCTGGCGGCACGCCAATCGCTCGCACGCTACTGCCGCCGCCGTGCAACAACGCCGAGCGTATACCCCAGCGCGTTTGCAGCATTTCCGCCGCACAATCGAGGGCGTAACCTTTGCCGATACTGCCGAGATTCAGCTTCAAGCCGGGCTGACGGTATTTGATAGATCGCGTTTCGGCGTTCAGCATCACATGCCGCATCCCGGTTTTCGCCATCGCCTCGGAACGTTGAAGTGGCGATGGCACGCCGCCTTGCCTGCGCTGGAAGCCCCACGCCTCGGTGAGTGCCCCCGTAGCGGCATCGAACGCGCCACCGGTTTCGAGCGTATACATTGCACAGGTTTGCAGCAATTGAAACAGCTTCGGTTCGACGGCCACCCAGCCTTGCGACGCCATTTCGTTTATCTGCATCAGTTCGCTATCGCGATAAATCGTGAGTTGGTCTTCGAGGTCATCGATGAGGTCGAGCGCATCGGTGGCCGCCGCAAGCGCATCCGGGGTACCGTATGGTATGGCGATCTCGAACTTCGTCGCCATCGCGCGGCGAGAGACGCGCAACAAGGCATATTCGGCGTGCGTTGGCTCGGAAATCTCCGGCAACAGCGGCGAAAACGCACCGCCAGGGGTGTTAGCCAGGAACCGCCAACGCTCCATTCCCGTGACTCCCGTTCGCGACTGGTAAGCCATTCTCATCCACGCCGGAACCCGTATCCGAGTCTATCGATTGATGTTATCGCCAAAACGTTACGGCAGTGCAAGTTTCCAGCGAAATTGCGTCATGCTTTTAAGCAACGCGGGCATCTATCGAATAGCGGGTGCGATCATCCTCCCATTGGAGTGCCCATCATGTACCGCTACCTCGCAATCGCCCTCATCACACTCACTTCAAACATCGCGACCGCACAATCGTTGCCATCGGCAGACCAAGCTTTAACGGTGTTGGTGCGCGACCAACTCATCCAGCATATGCCGCCACTGCTGGCAGAAACGCACGAGAGTTGGGGCAAACAGAGCGAAGTGACCGTCGGTATGAAGATCGTTCGCACGAGTGCATTTTCGTGTCGCCTCGAACCGCAATACGCGATTCGCAACGAGGGGCATTGGCATCGGTTGAAGATTTCGGCACGCGATCCGCAGAACTCGATGCTGTTATCGCTAGCGAACCTGAAATCGGAAGAATCGGGTCGAATGACATTCGATGCGACGATCAGCACGCTCGTGGAACTGAACTTCGAGCAACAAATCTGGAAGTCTGGCATCCGCTTGATCGGTACCGAGACCCGCGCCCGTGCGACGGCGGGGGTTCGACTTCAGTGCGAATCGACAAATCGATTCGAGTTCAAACCCGGAACGGTCGTGCCGGAACTGGTGTTGCGGTTCCGCGTCACACGCGCCGATGTCTTCGTGAACAGCATCGTCGTCGAACGGACTTTGGGCATGAACGGCCTGCCCGCCCGCACGATCGGTGAAACGGTACAGAATCTGGCGAAGCGATTTCAGCCCGATCTCGAACGCCAATTGTTAGAGCGGGCAAACGAATCCGTGTTGAAGGCTGCCGACACGAAGGAAATTCGTATCGGCTTCCAGAAGCTTATCCCAGTGAAACGATAAACATCGTGACACTTTGAGCGAACCAGCCGAACCGGCTGGCAGATGGTTACTTCGGTCAGGTCCGGCACACGGGTGCGCCGGGAATGATCGCTCCGACGACGTTGAGCGTCGCCCCGACGATGTTCCGAATCGGCGTGGGTCGCGTCGCTTGCGGGTAGTAAACGGGAGCCGGTGAGTAGACTGGAGCCGGCGGTTCGGCGTAGATGACGATACCTTGCGTTTCCGTGGCCGTCACGACTTGGTTGACGTGGGCGAAGCGTTCGAGCGTCGAAGGCAAGTCCGTCGTGGGAATCGACCCCACATGTCGGAACGCTTGCTTCTCGCCGGTTCGGTCGCTGATGACGAGCCCTTCGGTCATCTCAAACGACGTGGCGAGCGTCTTGCCGCTTTCGGTCTCCGTGTTGACGATCACCGCGACGTATTCCCGTTTCAACTTGTCGAGTGCATCGGATGAAATCGCCTTCACGGTCGCATCATCTTTCACCAAGAACACGGCCAGCGGTTTCTTGTCGGTGGCGGCTCGAACGACCGCAGAACGGTAGTCGGGTTGCCACGTCGTCGGTGTAGGAATTCCCGACGCTAACACGGTCGACAGCGCGAGTGCCGTCAGGGTGGTTGAAAACATCAAAGCTGAAACTCCTTGGGTGTGCAAAACGTCTGGTGCCATCCAATTGGCCCAGAGAGTAACAATACTAGACACAAGCGAGCGAGTTTCAACCACTAAAATGCGCATAATTGTTACAAGTGTTGAAATTGGTGCGTATCGGTAAAAATTGCTCGATAGGCACAATTACCCCAAGCCGCGCATTCTGCACAGTTATTAAGCAGCATATTGTGGAATTGGAACCATCTCAGACGCGAAGTTCAGCACGTTGTCCGAGTGAATCGGCGTAGCGTTTACGGATGGGTGACACTTCCGCCTCGATAAACTCGACGACTTGTTCGGGGGCGCGACCGACGAATTGACGAGGCACCAGGATCGAATCGAAATCGACTTTCGAGAACGCGGGGTCCGATTTGAGGCGGTCGAAAAGCTCCGTGGAGATGCCGATGCCCTGCTT
>JAYSKW010001000.1:0-2749 GCA_043726085.1 Limnoglobus sp. | reverse complement strand
CGCTCGCGCTCCACGGTTTCGCGCGAGAAACATCGACGCCGGTTAAGTACACCACCGCCGAGCCGACGCCACGGCTAGCGACATCGATAACCGGTCGATTCGGATTCGGTAGCGTGACGGTTTGCAGACCGTTCGCGCCGAGTTTCGCGAACGTGACGGGCTTTACGATCGGCATGTCACCGACCCAAGTGACCGTGCCGGAGAGGGTGCCACACTTGGCGGAATTGAACTGCGTGCCAAATTCGCGTTGCGGTTCTTGTGGCCGTTCCGGTCGCGAATAGGTGAGGCCATCGCAGCCCACGGCGAACAATAACAGGAACAGAGCGGGCACAATTCTCGACATGATTTCATCCCCGACAAACGAACGCGAACACAAGGTGCATGTGTACGCGATTTCGCCAGTCGAAGGCAAGTGCGAGTGGTTGCGACACCGCGTTGTCAGTCGAATACGACGGTCTTGCGATCGTAGACGAGAATGCGATGATCGATGTGCCATCTCACCGCACGCGACAGCACGACTTTCTCCATGTCGCGGCCTTTTTCGAGCAAGTCGTCCAACGTGTCGCGGTGCGAAATCCGTACGACGTTCTGCTCGATGATCGGCCCTTCGTCGAGTTCTTCCGTTACGTAATGGCTCGTCGCGCCGATGAGTTTGACGCCGCGCTCGAAGGCGCGATGGTACGGTTTTGCACCACTAAACGCAGGCAAAAACGAGTGATGCACGTTTATCACTCGCAACGGATATTGCTCCACGAACTGCGGCGACAACACTTGCATGTAACGTGCGAGCACGACGAGATCGATCTGGTTTTCGCGCAACAAAGCGAGCTGTTTCGCTTCGGCTTCGGGCTTCTTGCCGGGTTCGACGGGGATCAAGTGGAACGGGATTTTGTGGAACGTCGCCCAGCGTTCCGCATCCGGGTGGTTCGCGATAATGAGCGGAATTTCGCAAGCGAGTTCGCCGCTCTGATGGCGATACAGCAAGTCCGCGAGGCAGTGATCGTACTTCGACACGAACAGCGCGAGTCGGTGTGGCCGGTCGGATCGCTCGAGCCGCCAGCGCATGCCGTGCTGCGTTGCGAGCGGCGAGAATTTTTCGGGGAACTCGGCGAGATCGAAATCGAACCCCGTTAAATCCCACTCGACCCGCATCAGGAATGCATTGCGTTCGGGATCCTGATGCTGATCCGCATGGAGGATGTTCGCGTTGTGGCGATAGAGAAACTCGCCGATGGCAGCGACCAACCCCTTGCGGTCGGGGCAGTCGACGAGCAAAATCGCGGTCGGTTTACGCACGGTTATTTCCGACCTTTGCCGGTGAGAACGCGAGACTCGGTGAGGACTTTATCCATGAACACATCGTGCGACGCGACGGGAATGGCGTCGAAAATCTGGCAGTCAAACGCGATGGCCACGAGCGGGGCGTTCGAGCGAACGCGAGCCAACATGCGGTCGTAGTAGCCTTTACCCTGGCCCATTCGGCCACCGGATGCATCGAACGCGGTGCCGGGGACCATGACGAGATCGAGGTCTTCGGGCGCGACGATTTTGCCCGGCTGATTGCGTAGTTCGACCTTCGGTTCGAGGATTTTATACGCGCCTTCGACGAGTTCGCTCATGTCTTCGAGTAGGAACAATTCGAGTTCGTTCGTCTCAATAATGCAGTACGGCACGACGATCCGCTTGCCGCCCTTCAGTGCTTCCGGCAGCATGTGCCGCGTCCGCACTTCACTCCCTGCATCGACGTAATACAGGATCGTTTTCGCGGCCACGTACTCGGGCATCGCCATGAACGCGGTCACGATGTCGCGGCTGATCGCGTCCTTATTTTGCTGGCCGACCCGATTCTTGCGAGCCTGTTCGCGGATCGCCGTTTTCTTCGCCTGATTATCTTCCATCGCAGTCCTTTGAAAATAATTCTTAATGGGTGAAGCGCACGCGCTCCGCTACGAAGACTTCGCGTCGCGGCTAATTCTTAATTCTGGAGTTTTGCGAACCAATCTTGTAGCGACGTGACCGTCGTTTCCTTTTCGCGGAGCGCTTTGCACGCGTCGGCGGCCATGCTTGCGCCGGAGATTGTCGTGATGCACGTGACACGTGCGGCGACGGCGGCGGTGCGAATCTTCGATTCGTCGGTACGGCTGCCCGGCCCGCTCGGCGTGTTGATGATGAGTTGCACTTGGCCGTTCTTCATCAGGTCGAGCAAGTTCGGGCGGCCTTCCTGAATCTTCGGTACTTCGTTCACAGGGATGCCGTGGTTGCGGAAGATGGCCGCCGTGCCGCGTGTAGCGATCAGATGATAGCCCATGTCGGCGAACCGTTTCGCAATCGGCACCGCCGTCTCTTTGTCGTTCCCGGCTAGCGACATGAAGATCGTGCCCGACTTCGGCAATGGGGCCGACGCGGCGAGTTGGGCTTTCGCGAACGCCATCGCGAAGTCTTCGTCGATGCCCATGACCTCGCCCGTCGATTTCATTTCCGGCCCGAGGATGATATCCACGCCGGGGAACTTGTTGAACGGGAACACGCTTTCCTTTACCGAGTAATGTTTCGGAATCACTTCCTTCATCACACCGAGTTCGTCGAGCGTTTTGCCGACCATAACGAGTGCCGCGAGGCGTGCGAGTTGCACGCCGGTGGCCTTCGACACGAACGGCACCGTACGGCTCGCTCGCGGGTTCGCTTCGAGAATATAAATCATCGGTGTCGCGTCGGTGCCTAGCCCCGTGACCGCGAACTGGATGTTCAT
>JAYSKW010000999.1:0-1148 GCA_043726085.1 Limnoglobus sp. | reverse complement strand
CCTGATTGCCGGGCCGACCGCGTGCGGCGGGAATCAGATCATTCATGACCCAACCGAGCCAGAGCTTGATCGAGTGCCACATCGAGTTCCTCCCCGGTTGCCGTAACCGGTTCGACCGAGCAGATGAGACACGAGAGGGATTTCGGAATGCGAAAGCGGTGCGTACGGAACGCTTCGTCGAAGACGCCAGGTACTTGTTGCAAAGTCAAAAGCATCGACGTCCAATCGTGAGGTTCGAGGAGTGCGAGCGTCGCGATCGCGTGAAGTCCGGCAATGGTAGCGATACTCGCACGGGACGCAGGAATGCGCGTTTCGGCCACAGCGGCGTTCGGTTGCGAGTAATCCGCAGGCGGCGAAATCGGTGTATCGCTCGGCCCATTGCGCTTCAAGTAGCTTGCCACGCAACCGTAACACGGGCCATCACTCGCGAAGCGATGCACCCAGCCGCCGATGCCACCGGAAAGCACTTCGCCGAGCGTCCACGGTTTCCGGTGTGCGCGCATCAGCCGATCGAAGTGGAACTTCGCTTCCTCATTATCGGCCGCACAGACGCCGAAATCGCACGCAGCCACTGCCGCATTCATCGCCGCTTGTTGCGCCGGATCGGTGAGATCGACGCAGTGGCCTTCGGCTTGCAGATCGGGCCGCCGTTCGCGCAACCACTCGGTGGCGAGTTCGACCTTTTTCCGCCCGACTGCCGATGCCGGGAACAGGTGGCGATGCACGTTGTGCACTTCGTAAATATCCGGCTCGACGAGCGTCACGTGGGTGATTTTCGGATCGCGACAGACGAGATCGAGGACGACGATACCGCCGCTGCCCGCACCGACTTGGAATAGATGCGCCATCGTTACTTCGCTTCCGGTAGCGGCCACTCGCCCGTATCGTGCCAAATTTCGTAGCAGGCCAACCAGCGCCACGCGGCCTGCACTGCGAAGATGCATGTGAACTTCGCCGGATCCCAGCGGTTCGATGTCCGCGTCGAACCCTGACGCCAAAGGCAGAGCGTTTGCCCTTCGAGCAAGTGCGGGCAGTGTTTGAGCGGCGTCTGGATGCGGGTTTCGGGCGGTACGGTGGGGTAGCTCGAAAGCAATCGCGTCTCGATCGAGTAGACGTTGTGCCCCGGCTTCAGGTTGTAGCAAAGTACG
>JAYSKW010000998.1:0-3182 GCA_043726085.1 Limnoglobus sp. | reverse complement strand
GTCGGTGATGCGGCTCGTGCTGGAACGCCAGGGCGAGTGCATCAAAATGGAAGGCGGCCAGGGTAATAGCACGCACATGGAATTCCACATTCCTGCGCGTGGCCTGATCGGCCTGCGAACCCGCATGATGACCGCGACGCAAGGCAACGCGATCATGCACCATAACTTCCACGATTACCGCATCGCCCGCCCCGGTATGCCCGGTCGCTCCGCTGGCGTGCTGATCTCGATCGAAACGTCGAAGACCACCGGCTACGCCATCGAGGCACTGCAAGATCGCGGCGTGCTGTTCGTCGATCCGCAAGAGCCGGTGTACGAAGGACAAGTCGTCGGCGAGCATTGCCGCGACAACGACCTCACCGTGAACGTAACTCGCTTGAAAGCCCTGACGAACATGCGGGCGTCCGGGTCGGACAAAACCGTCTCGCTGAAGCCGCCGATGCGATTCTCGTTGGAAATGGCGCTCGAGTACATCGACGACGACGAACTCGTCGAGATCACGCCGAAGTTCCTGCGAATGCGCAAGTTGTTCCTGAAGGAAAACGAACGCAAACGCTCCGGTCGCGGCAAAAGCTAATTGCGATTGCAATTGCCATCACTTTCCGATTTCGCGGATACCGTCGTCGCCTGGAGTGGGTGCGACGACGGGTTGCATTAAGAACGGGCCTTTCCAGGTAACGCCGAACAGCGTGCCGTCTATCTGCCACGTTCCCTGAATGCTGCCCTCGCCATCGGGCCCGCCGTCGTACGTGACGGCGTGTTTGTTGTGGTACTGCTTCACCATTACGACGTGGCCATTCGACGGGTTGCATTCGCCGCGAACGGTGAACGGTCCGACGATGTCCGTGCCGGAGCCGACGATTCGCTCGCCCCGAAAACGCAGCTCGAACTCGCGCATCGTTTGCCGGCCGAAGCCTTCCTGATGCCAAAACCCACGCCAAACGCCCGACGGATACATGCAACGCCCTCGCTTGCGAAATTCATCGACTATGCCACATGATACGCACGTGAGGTATGCAGCCGAACCGGTTTTTCGTATCGTTTGGGAATGAAGTCAGTGGGTATTAAACCGTACGTCTGGATGCTCTGCGGTTGCGGGTGGTTCTCGATCATGGCGCTCACCGCGCGTTCGCTGGCCGACACCTGCGATTGGCAGGTCGTAGCCGTGTTTCGGAGCGGGCTGGCTTGTCTGATCGCGTATGTCGTCGCGAAAATCACGAAAACACCGCTGGTTTTTCTACGCCCCCGCATGTTGTGGGTGCGAAGCATTTCGGGCAGTTGCAGCATGGTCGCAGGGTTCTATGCCTTCGCGAAAATGGATACCTCGACCGTCCTGACGTTCACGAACACCTTCCCCGTGTGGGTGGCATTGCTGTCGTGGCCGTTGCTCCGCGAGAAGCCAACATCGGGCGTGTGGATCGCCGTGTTATGTGCGGTGCTCGGCGTCGGCGTGACATTACGACCATTCGACGGGGCGGTGCCGTTCTTGCCCGCGGCGTCGGCGGTGTTCGCGTCGCTGACGACGGCCATCGCGATGCTCGGGCTGAACCGCTTGAAGGGCGTCAAACCACTCGCCGTAATCTTGCACTTTTCCTTTGTTTCGACGCTATTCTCGGCGGCCGCGTTGGTTGTGTTCCCGTGTACGCACGGCGTCGAACAACTTTACGCACCGATCACGTTGGTCAAGCTCGGCGTCGTCGGGCTGACGGGCACCATCGGGCAACTATTCCTCACGTGGGCCTTCTCGACCGGATCGGCGACGAAAGTGTCGGTGGTCGGGTTGTCGCAAGTCGCACTGGTGATGTTCCTGGAAGCGATGCTGGGCTGGAAAACCATCGACTTGCTCAACGTCGTCGGCACAACACTCGTGCTCGGCCCCACCGGCTGGCTGATGGCCCGCGAGCGTAAACCGCCCATAAAACCCGACGAAACCGACCTCGCCGAAGCCGCGATCGAGTGAATCGCCGTTGACGGAACCGCGATGGGAACTAAACTGTTGTTAGGCTGAGTGGCGGAATGGCAGACGCAGTCGACTCAAAATCGACCGCCGAAAGGCGTGTGGGTTCAAGTCCCTCCTTAGCCAATTCAGGTTTCCCGGCTACTCGCAAAGATGCGGTAGCCGGGACGTTTCAATTCGCAATGCAAATCCCGTAATAATTAGTCTTTGAACTTGAACCGGATGATGCACCAGAGCGCGTTGAAGGCATCCTTGAGGCCGATCTTTTTGCCTTCGGCGTAGGTGCGGCCGGAGTAGCTGATCGGCACTTCAAACACGCGCCACTGGAACTGGCCGTTCACTTTGCGAGCGACTTTTGCCGTCACTTCTGGCTCGAAGCCGAAGCGGTTGGACTTCAAGTTCATTCCCTGAATGACTTCGCGTTTGAAGACTTTGTAACAGGTTTCCATGTCGGTGAGGTTCAGGTCTGTGAAGATGTTGGAAAGCATCGTCAGGCCCTTGTTGGCCAGCGAGTGCCAGAAGTACAACACGCGATGGCACTCGCCGCTAAACCGCGAGCCGAAGACCGCATCGGCACGGCCATCGAGGATCGGCTGAATCAGTTTCGGGTAGTCCGACGGGTCGTATTCCCAGTCGGCATCTTGCACGATCACCACATCGCCCGTGCAATGTTTGAAGCCTTCGCGGAGTGCCGCCCCTTTGCCCATGTTCACCGGTTGGTGGAACACGCGGACGTTATCGAACTGCTTCTCGAGTTGCGCCAAAATCGCGGGTGTGCTGTCGGTGCTCATGTCGTTGACGAGGATGATTTCCTTCGGCATCGGCACCGCTTGCACGCGGCGAATGACTTCGCCCAACCAGCGTTCTTCGTTGTAGACGGGAATGACCACCGAGAGTTTCCAGCCGGGTGGGATCGGGTAGATGCCGATACCGCGACAGACCGCTTCGCCGAGTAGTTTGTGCAAGACTTCGATACGTCGATTCGGATCGGCAGCGATCGCATCGACGAGTTCCAACAGTTCGTTCGATTGTTCCATCTCGGCGTATCTCGGTTTGTCTAAAAGCGTAATGGCCATGCGTTATCCTTACGCGGCTGTGGAATCGTTCCGTGTGCGACAGATTATGATCGGAAATTGCGAACTTCGCAAGACGAAGCCGTTTCGCGGTGAACCCGGCTTGACACCTTACGGTTTCTTACCGTACGCAGTACCCACACCACACGCCG